>VGFD01000412.1 GCA_016868975.1 Armatimonadota bacterium
CGCCGGGCTCGGTGAGCCAGGTCCGCGAGTGCACCGCGCACTTGATGCGCCTCGCCAAGGGAGACTCCATTACCGTAATTCTCGTGGGGCACGTCACCAAGGACGGCAGCCTGGCCGGGCCGCGCGTCATGGAGCACCTCGTCGACACCGTCCTTTACTTCGAGGGCGACGCCATGCACCAATACCGCATCCTCAAAGCGGTGAAGAACCGCTTCGGCCCCACGCACGAGGTGGGGCTGTTCGAGATGCAGCACCGCGGCCTCGTGGATCTTCCCAACCCCTCGGAGTTCTTTCTCTCCCAACGGGTGGGCGGCGCAGCGGGGTCGGTCATCGTCCCCGTCACCGAGGGCACCCGCAGCATGCTGGTGGAGGTGCAGGCGCTCTGCAACTCCACCGGGTTCGGCTACCCGGCGCGCAAGTCGAGCGGCGTCGACGCGAACCGCCTGGTGATGCTGCTGGCGGTGCTGCAAAAGCACGCGATGGCCGGGACGGGCAACCACGACGTCTTCGTGAACGTCGCCGGGGGAATGGACGTGGAGGAGCCGGCCGCCGATCTCGGGGTGTTGCTCGCCGTGGGGTCGAGCATCGTGGAAGCGCCCGTCGCGGAAGGCACCGCCGTGTTCGGCGAGGTGGGGCTGGGCGGTGAGATCCGCGCGGTGGGCTCAGCGGAGACACGACTTGCCGAAGCGGCGCGCATGGGATTTCACCGCCTGCTCCTCCCCGCTTCGATGCTGAAGGGACGCACCCGCCCGCAAGCCCCTGCGGGCGCCCAGCTGGTCGGCGTGGCCACCTTGAGCGAGGCGCTGCACCAGGCGATACCCGACTTCAAAGTGCTGTTGGCGAAGGCCCGTGAGCGCGAACAAGGCCGCGCCGAGGCCCGCAAGCGAGCGGAGGCCACGGCCAGGTCAGGACAATAAAGCAAAAGGCCCCGCCCCCGAAAGGGCGAGGCCGTCCGGCCGGAGTCGATCAGGCTTTTCCGACCGGCTCTTTTTCCTCCGCCTCGGCCTTCTTGCGGAAGACCAGCTTGCGGGGCTGCTTGGGCTGGCCTTCGACGACCGGCGGCTCTTCGTCGCTGTCGACCACGACGACGTCGCCTTCTTCGAAGTTGCCGCGGATGAACTCCTCGGCGAGGGGGTCTTCGACCATGCGCTGGATCGCGCGCCGCAGCGGGCGGGCGCCGTACACCGGGTCGAAGCCTTCCTGCGCGAGGACTTCCTTCGCCGCTTCGGTGGTCTCCATCGTGCGGCCCTGCGCGACGACTTCCTTGTTGACCTTGGCGAGCATCAGATCCACTATCTGCTTGATCTCGGCGTGGGACAACTGATGGAACACGATCGTCTCGTCGAGGCGGTTGACGAACTCGGGCTTGAAGACCTTCTTGACCTCTTCCAGCACCTTCTTCTTCATGCGCTCGTACTTGACGTCGTCGGTGCCCTCGTCGCGCGTCTTGCGGACGCCGATCTCCGGGCCGCCGTCCATGCCGGACAGACCGATGTTCGAGGTCATCACGATGACCGCGTTCTTGAAGTCGACGTGGCGGCCCTGGGAGTCGGTCAGGCGCCCGTCTTCCAACACCTGCAGCAGGATGTTGAAGACATCCGGGTGAGCCTTCTCAATCTCATCGAGCAGCACCACCGAGTACGGCTTGCGCCGCACGGCCTCGGTGAGCTGACCGCCCTCCTCAAAGCCGACGTATCCGGGAGGCGCGCCCACCAGGCGCGACACCGCGAACTTTTCCATGTACTCGGACATGTCGATGCGAACGATGGAGTCCTCGTCGTCGAACAGGAACTCGGCCAGCGCGCGCGCCAGCTCGGTTTTTCCGACGCCCGTCGGCCCCAGGAAGAGGAACGAGCCGATGGGCCGCTTCGGATCCTTAAGGCCCGCCCGCGCGCGACGAATCGCCTTCGAGAGGACCTTGATGGGCTCGTCCTGGCCAATGACGCGGCCGTGCAGCGCCTCTTCCATCTTGAGGAGCTTCTCGGTCTCGGCCTCGGCCAGTTTGGCCACCGGAATCTTGGTCCAGGTCGAGACGATATTCGCGATCTCGATCTCAGTGACCGTGTTCATCCGGTTGCCCTTGTTGGATTTCTTGTCTTGCCACTCTTTGTCCAGCTCGTCTTTACGGCGGCGGACTTTCTCCTCGCGCTCGCGGAATTGAGCGGCCTTCTCGTACTCTTGCGCCTTGATGACGGCTTCCTTCTCCTGGCGGATGCGGCGCAGCTCGCCCTCGACGTCGCGCAGCTCCGGCGGCGGCAGGGTCGCTTGCAACCGCACCCGCGACGCGGCCTCGTCCATCACGTCGATGGCCTTGTCGGGCAGGAAGCGGTTGGAGATGTAGCGGTCGCTGAGACGGGCGGCGGCGTCCAGCGCCTCGTCGGTGATGCGCACTTTGTGGTGCGCCTCGTAGCGGTCGCGCAGGCCCTTGAGGATCTCGATGGTTTCGTCGACGGTCGGCTCGCCCACCATGATGGGCTGAAAGCGGCGCTCCAGGGCGCTGTCCTTTTCGATGTACTTGCGATATTCATCAAGGGTCGTGGCGCCGATGCACTGCAATTCGCCGCGCGCCAGGGCCGGCTTGAGGATGTTGGAGGCGTCGATGGCGCCCTCGGCGGCGCCCGCGCCCACGATGGTGTGGAGCTCGTCCACGAACAGCACGATCTCGCCGGCCGCCGCGCGGATCTCTTCCATCACGCGCTTGAGCCGCTCTTCGAACTCGCCGCGGTACTTGGTGCCGGCGACCAGCCCGGCGAGGTCAAGCTGGATGACGCGCTTGTCGCACAGCAGATCCGGCACCTCAACGCGGATGATGCGCTGCGCCAGGCCCTCGACGATGGCCGTCTTGCCGACGCCCGGCTCGCCGATCAGGGCGGGATTGTTCTTGGTGCGCCGCGACAGCACCTGGATCACACGCTCGATCTCGAGGGCCCGCCCGATCACGGGGTCCAGCTTGTTCTCGCGCGCCAGTGCCGTCAGGTCACGGCCGTACGAGTCGAGGGTCGGGGTCTTGGTTCGTTCCTTCTGTGGTGCCACCGAAGTCTCCACGCCAAGAAGCTTGGTGATTTCCGCACGAATCTTGGAAGGGTCCACGCCCAGGTTGCTGAGGACGCGGGCGGCCACGCCTTCCCCTTCGCGGACCAGGCCGAGCAGCAGGTGCTCCGTCCCGATGTAATTGTGCGCCAGGGCGCGCGCCTCTTCGAAGGCGAGCTCGATGACCCGCTTGGCGCGCGGAGTGAAGACCATCTCCTGCTGGGCGGTGGGCCCCCCCTTGCCGACGATCGCTTCTACTTCCGAGCGCACCTTTTGCAGGCTGACACCGAGGTTCTCCAGGACCTTCGCGGCGACGCTTTCACCTTCGCTGATAATCCCCAGAAGCAAGTGCTCGGTGCCAATGTAGTTGTTGCCGAGCCGCTGTGCCTCTTCTTGAGCCAGCACGATTGATCTGCGTGCTCGCTCGGTGAAAGGTTCCCACATAGTTTGCCTCCTTAGGTTGCGGAGAAAAGGACGTGCACGTGCATCACATCGTTCCTGGCGCGAGTGTTGCGCTTCGCGCAGGCGGTGCCGCGGTGCCGCTTTCACGACACTTCATCCCAGTTAAGGTGCTTCGGCCAACTCCTGGCGGATCCTCTGTGCTCGGATCATGTCTGCCTGGAGCGGGTCCGAAACCTGCCCCATCAAAACCTGCAGCATGGCCGGGCGCACGCTGACCATCAGCTCGTTGAGGCGCTCGCGTGGAATCGGCGGCAGAATCTCCATTTCCACCCCGAGGCGCACCAGCGACAGGCCGCTGAGCGCCTCCGGGAAGTCCATCGTCTGAGCGTGCCGCATGACTCCAAGGGCGCGCCACACCTTGTCAAACAGCGCCACCGAGTTGTCCCGGCGGATCTCCTGGCGAGCCATCATCTCCTGCTCGATGATGCGCCCCGCCATGCCGCGCACCATTCCGATCAAATCCTCTTCGGCGGGGCCCAGCGAGATCTGGTTGGAAATCTGGAGAAGGTTGCCGAGCACGCCGGAGCCTTCCCCGTACAATCCCCGCACCGACAGACCCACCTGGCTGGCGATCTGGGAGCGGATGGCGTCGAGTCGCCCCTTCAGGGACAGCCCCGGCAGGTGCAGGAGAACCGAGGCGCGCATGGCGGTGCCGAGATTGGTGGGACAGGTGGACAGGTAACCGAGCTGGTCGCTCCACGAAAAATCCAGCTCCGCCTCGAGCGCGTCGTCGACCTTGCCAAGTTCCTCCCAGCAGGCCTCCAGCTCCAGCCCGGAGCGGATAGCCTGCAAGCGCAGGTGGTCCTCCTCGTTGATCATTCCGACCCGCCCGCCCCGCGGTCCCAAAACCAGGCCGCGCCCCGGCGACCGCTGCTGTGAGGTTTTGACGAAGTGCGGGCTGATAAGGTGCTTTTCCATCAGCATGTGCAGGTCAAGCTCGGAAAGCTGCGCGGTGTCGAGCACGTGAAAGCGGTCGAAACAAGACTGCCGCGTCACGGCGCCGATCACCTCGCCCAGCACACGGTTTAACTCGGTCGGCGACGCGGCCGGCGGAAAGCGGTAGCCCTTCAAATTGCGCGCCACCCGCACCCGGCTGGTCACCACGACGCTGGCGTGCTGGCCTTCTCCGCGCAGCCACTCCATATCGAGGCGACGCAGCTCGTCAGGGGCCGGCTGGGCGGGGAACCACGGCGCGTCGTCGGTGGGAGGAATTCTGCTCACGGCTCGCCTTCCCGCAGTTGATCCTGCAGGGCCCGGATGCGATCGCGCAGCTCGACGGCGTCTTCATAACGCTCGTGCTTGATGGCCTCCTCGATTTGCTCACGAAGCCGAGCGATTTCCCGGTGCACGTGCTGCCGCCCGCTGCTGCGCGAGGGGATTTTCCCGTGGTGGCGGCTGGCCCCGCCCTGGGCCACCTGCAGCACGCGGGGCATGAGGTGGGCGAAGGATTCGTAGCAGGCAGTGCAGCCCAGCATCCCGTGCTGCTGGAACTGCGCGAACGCCAGACTGCACTCCTTGCAGCGCGTGGTGTCGGGCGGAGCGGCGCCGATGTCGGGAATCTTCGGCGGCTGCATGGGCTGCTGCGGCACCGGAAATCCCATGAACGGCGCCAGCATGGTCTGCATGTTCTGCATCATGGTGTTGATCTGCATGCCGGTGTACTTCTGAGCGCACAGGGGACACAACGCCTTCTGCACGCTCATCCCGTTGACCACCATGACCTGGTTGATCATCCCAGGATTGC
>VGFD01000413.1 GCA_016868975.1 Armatimonadota bacterium
CCTGAGAGTTTTTCCGCTGTCTGGGCAGCAGTACGAGCCGCCTACCTTGAGCGCCAACCGCGGGAGAAGGGATAGACCCATGACGAGTTTCGACGGCATCAATGTCCCTGTAGTACTCGCCTCTCTCAAAGGCTTTCAGCGGCGTTCCGTCGACTATGTCTTTGAACGCCTGTACGGCGAAGACTCCACCCGACGGTTCCTGCTCGCCGACGAGGCGGGGCTCGGCAAGACCCTTGTCGCCCGCGGGGTAATCGCCAAGACTATTGAGCACCTTCGCGCGTGCGGTGAGAAGAGGATCGACATTGTCTACATCTGCTCAAACGCGGACATCGCCCGGCAGAACATCAGCCGCCTGAACGTGACCGGAAAGCCGGACTTCCAGCTGGCCACGCGGATCACGCTCTTGCCGCAGACCGTGAGCGGTCTGGCGGAGAACCCGCTGAACTTCAGCTCCTTCACCCCTGGCACCTCGTTCGACCTCGGTCATTCCCCCGGTCAGGGTGAGGAGCGAAAGCTCTTGTACTGGCTGCTGCGGAAAACCTGGCCCAACCTATGCCAAGGCACCGGGGCCAAGAATGTCCTCCAGGGCCGGATGTCCCGCGAAAGATTTCGCCTATTGGTCCACGACTTCGATTCTGAAGAGAACATCGATCGCAGTCTGGCAAAGAGCTTCAGGGAGGCGGTGCGCCAGGAGGATACCGATGCGAAAGCTGCCGGCAAACCCACATATCAGAATCGGTTCCGCAAGCTGTGCCAGCAGTTTGCCCGGAGTCGGAAACATGTCCCTCACGATGAGCGCCACGAGGCCAACACGTTTGTCGGGGACATGCGCGCGCTCCTTGCAAAGACCTGCATCAAGGCGCTGGAGCCAGATTTGATCATCCTGGATGAGTTCCAGCGGTTTAAGAACCTGCTCAATGCAGAGGACCCGGAGGAGAATCCAGCAGGAGTTCTGGCTAAGAGCCTTTTCACCTGGGAGAAAACGCGGGGTACCTACACCGCCCAGGCGCGGGTGTTGTTGCTGTCGGCGACGCCATACAAGATGTACACCTTGAGCCACGAGCGGGAGACGGACAACCACTACAAGGACTTCGCTGAGACGCTGCGCTTCCTGCTGGATGACGAATCGAAGACCGAGGAGGTAAATCGACTGCTCACCGAGTACGGCCGTGCCTGTGCCCGAATCGATCGCGATGGGCCGGAGCCGTTGCGGCAGGCGAAACAGAGGGTGGAAGCGGCGCTCAGCCGCGTCATGTGCCGCACCGAGAAACTGGCCGTCACCGAGGACCGCAGCGGAATGCTCCGAGGTGCCGGCGGCCTCGTACCCCAACTCAATCCCAAGCACATCCTCAGCTATCTCGAAGTCCGCAGGATCGCTGATGCTGTCGGCCACCCGGACGTGCTCGAGTACTGGAAATCAAGTCCCTATCTCCTAAACTTCATGGAAACAGACCACTACAAACTCAAGGGGCTGTTTGTGGAGGCGGCCGGCAGGGGAATGAGCAAGGTCGCCAGCACCCTTTCCCGGTCTTCGACAAGCGTGTTGAGTCGGGCCTCGTGGGAAGAGTACGGTGAAATAGATCTTGGTCACGCGTTGCTCGAGTGCCTTGCCGCCCAGACCGTGGATACGGGTTGGTGGCGGATGCTGTGGATGCCGCCCTCTTACCCGTACTACGACCTATCAGGGCCTTTTGTGACGGCCAACCAGACGACCCTAACCAAGCGCCTGGTATTCTCGAGCTGGCACGTGGTGCCGCGGGCAATCTCGGTACTGCTGAGCTATAGGGTCGAACGGCTGATGGTGAAGGGCGTCGATCCCAAAGCGGTCAACAAGACGGAAGACAGGGAACGCCGTCGCCCTCAGCTGACCTTTTCCAGTTCCGGAGGGCGGCTCGCCGGTCTGCCAGTATTAGCCATGCTTTATCCAAGCATTGCCCTGGCAGGCCTCGGCGATCCCTTTTCCGCGGCCCGCGACATACCTGCCTCCCGCCGCCCAACGCTTGAGGTGCTGTTAGCGGCCGTTGCTGAGACCATCAGGCAGGCTCTGCTGCCGCTTTTGGCGCAGGCCCCCGGGTCAGGGCAGGAAGACGAGTCCTGGTACTGGGCTGCCCCGATTCTGCTCGACCGGATGCGCCATAAGGATGAGACTGAAGCGTGGTTTTCCGATTCCGAGCTTGCGGAGGCATGGTCTGGAGTGGAGGACGATGGGGAAGGGTGGAGGGAGCATGTGAAGCGTGCGGGTGCGGTGGCTTTGGGCAAGTTCAAGCCCAAGGGCCGGCCTCCCCACGACCTGGCAGAGGTCCTCGCCCTCGGCGCGGTTGCGGGACCGGCGAACTGCGCTCTGCGGGCACTGGCCAACACCCTGGGCGGGCCGGACTTGCGGGTCGATGGCACGGTCCGCCACGCCGCTGGCAGGATCGCGTGGGGCTTCCGGAGCCTGTTCAATACCCTTGAGGTCAACGCCTTGGTCCGGTCCACGAACAAGAAGGGGCCATACTGGCGTCGAGTCCTGGAGTATTCGGCCGCTGGCTGCCTCCAAAGTGTGCTGGACGAATACCTGCATGTGCTGGTGGAACTGGAAGCACTTGGGAGTTCCTCACCCCCCGAGGCGGCCTGCCAGCTCGCGGAAGCCGTGACTGCTTCTGTTGGGCTGCGGACGGCCACCCCCGGCGTCGATTGGGTCGAGGCGAAAGGTTCAAGAGGGGTGAGAATCGACAACCAGCGGGTGCGCGCCAGGTTTGCGATGCGCTTCGGGGACGAAGGGGGGGAGTATGAGGAGGGAGCTGTGCGCAAGGACGCGGTCCGAGCAGCATTCAACTCGCCGTTCTGGCCCTTTGTGCTCGCGACGACCTCCATTGGCCAAGAGGGCCTGGACTTCCACCCCTACTGCCACGCCGTCATGCACTGGAATCTGCCTAGCAACCCGGTGGATATGGAACAACGCGAAGGGCGTGTACATCGCTATAAAGGCCATGCGGTACGGAAGAACGTCGCCAAGTTCGCACAGGGCAGTGACCTCGATATTGCCCTGGGTGTGAACCCCTGGCATCAGCTGTTCCAACACGCTGTTGAGCGCGTCGGTCATGATTCCGATATCAGCCCATACTGGGTCTTCCCGATCGAAGGCGGCGCCGCCATCGAGCGGCACACACCGGCTCTGCCGCTCAGTCGGGAAGCCGCCCGGGTGCCTGCCCTTTGCGCATCCCTGGCCGTTTACCGGATGGTTTTCGGTCAACCGCGGCAGGATGACCTCGTCGAGCACCTGAAACGCATCCTGCCAGAAAGCGAGTTGCGGAGCTTGTCCGGCGACCTGTCCATCAATCTGGAACCCCCACCGATCGGGTCCTCACCGGCTCAGGGCGAGAGCGCGGGGAACCATAGGAGCTAGCCATGGCCCTGAACCCCATCGTCTTCACCGAAAAGGTCGTCCGCAGTTTCTTGCGCTATCAACTCACGGCATACCCCTTTGCCGACGAACGGCTGCACGGGCAGATGCGGAGCTTGCTTTCGCTGGATGAGACGCGGCATTCGCCGCTGATGAAGGGTCCCTATGTCAGTCTCTCCCGGCCCTTCCGCCAGGGGGCTGCGGTCGAGGCGCTGGTGAGTGAAGGGGTTTTCCATCCCCACATGCGTCAGCGCATACCGGCCCAGATCTTTCATATCTACGGCCATCAGGAAGAGGCGATCCGCGCCATTTCAGGCGGCCGGACCACCCTGGTGTCTACGGGCACGGGCTCGGGCAAGACTGAGTGCTTCCTCTACCCCATGGTCAGCAAGTGCCTCGAACTGCGGGACCAGCAAGCACCCGCCGGCATCAGCGCGGTGATTGTCTATCCGATGAACGCCCTGGCTGAGGACCAACTTGGGCGCTTGCGTTCCCTGCTGGCCGGCACGGGCATCACCTTTGGCATGTACGTCGGCAAAACCCCCGAGCGGGAAGGGGAGGTGGCAGGCATCCGTTTGCCGGCCGGGGCGTCGCGGGCCGCCTACGAAGAAAAGCTGGCTGAGGTGCGAGGCGAGAAGCGGAGTGAGACGGTCTACCCGCCCGAAGAGGTCTGCTCTCGGGAGAGGATGCGTACCCCTGGTCATCAGCCCCGCATCCTGCTCACCAACGTCAAGCAGCTCGAACTGTTACTCACCCGCCAGCGCGATGTGGCGTTGTTCGCGGGGGCGCGCCTGGATTTTCTCGTCTTTGACGAGGCGCACACTTTTACCGGCGCCCAGGGGGCCGAAACTGCCTGTCTCATCCGTCGCCTGCGCGCCTTTTGCGGTCGGGAGGCGCAGGATACGGTCTGCATCGCCACCTCGGCCACCATTGTCGATCGGGAGAACCCCGATGCAGCTCGCGACTTTGCCTCGCGATTCTTTGGCGTACCTAAAGAGGAGGTGGTGACGGTCGGCGAAGCCTACGAACGCGAGGTGTGGGTTGGGGAACGGGTCGTGCCAGCGCCCCCTGGAAAAGATACAGTGGCCCTGCTCAACGACTGCGTGGGGGCAGTGGAGGACGAGCCGGGCGACGGCGCGGCAGTACGAACCGTTTACCGCGACCTCACCGGCACGGATCTGGCCGCAGGGGAGTGGCCTGTGGTCCTGCACGCCGCACTGTCGCGGAATGAGCTGGTCTTTCAGCTGAACGAGATACTCGCCAAACCGCGCCCCCTGCCCGAGTTGCCGCTGGAACTGGAGGAAAAGATCGGCCGGCCAGTGACCGAGGCGGAGATACTCTGCTGGCTCACCCTGGGTGCTGCGGCCAGACAGGAGGGGCGACCGCTCCTGCGGCCGGTGGTGCATGGTTTTGTCCGCGGCATCAGCGGGGCGGTGGTCAGCTTTCCGGAAAATGAGCCAGGGCCGCGGCTCTGGCTGGCAGCCGAGGATGAGACCGAGGCCGGAGGGGGCGAAACGCAACACGCGCATTTCCCCGTGACCACCTGCACCACCTGCGGGCAGCACTATTTTGTCTCCTCGCTCAAGGACTTTGAGTTCGCGGGGACGGCCCCAGGCGGGGGAGAGGCCACGGGAGACACCTCGTTCTGGGAGCCCTTGGAGGAAGCCCAGGGTGGGCACCGGGTGCTGCTGCTCGACCGTCTGGTCGGCGATACCGACGACGAAGACCTTGAGGAACACGAGCGCACAGCCGCGCTCCACTTCTGCCGCCGTTGCGGGGCGGCCCATCCCGAGGCCGCGAGCCGCTGCCTGCACTGCGGTGTGGCCGGGGAGACCTT
>VGFD01000414.1 GCA_016868975.1 Armatimonadota bacterium
TCTGGCGATCCCGCGCCGCCACCTGAAGTCCTACCCGATGCAGGCGATGCTGAACGTGCTGCGCTCGGCGGACTTCCGCAAGGATCTCGACGCCATCCGCCACCAGTACGACACTTCGGAGACCGGCACGGTGGTCTACGAAGGATGAGCGGCCTCCCCGGAGATTCCCCCTCCCCCGGTGATCTGATCCAGGGGGAGTCACCTGCAAAGTCCCCTGGCCCCCACCTGACCCACGTCGACGCGCGCGGGGCCGCGCGCATGGTGGACGTGGGGGACAAGCCGCCCACCCGGCGCGAAGCGGTCGCCGAGGCGCTGGTGCGCATGCGCCCCGAGACGCTGGCCCGCATCCGCGAGGGCGCGGTGGCCAAGGGAGACGTGTACGCCTGCGCGCGCATCGCCGGCATCCAGGCGGCCAAGGAGACCTCGCGGCTGATCCCGCTGTGCCATCCCCTGGCGCTGTCCTCCGTGGCCATCGACCTGGAGCCTCAGGAGCCCGACGGACTGCGCGTGGTGGCCACTGTGCGCACCACCGGGCCCACCGGGGTGGAGATGGAGGCGCTCACGGCGGTCTCGGTGGCGGCGCTTACGGTGTACGACATGTGCAAGGCGGTGGATCGGGGGATGTCCGTGGAGGCGGTGCGCCTGCTGGAGAAGCGGGGGGGACGGTCGTCGGTGGGAGGGCCGACGCGTGACTCCGCCGAATCCGACGCGAATCGTACAGGCTGAGGAGGGAATGTGACCGACGCGATCCGGATCCCAAAACAGAAAAAGGAGGTCATCATCTACACGCGCAACCATAAGATCGAGGGTGAGATCTACACCCTCATCGACACGCGCATCTCGGATGAGCTCAACGTCCGGGTCCGTGAATTCGTCCCCGTCACCAACGCTCGAATCTTTTCGCTGAACGGCGACGTCCTGCTCTACACCACCGATTTCGTTACGGTGAACAGGCAGGCAATTGACCTGGTGTTTACGAGCCTCCATGAGGTGTCGAGCCAGGATGAACAATAGCAATCCAGTCAGGAGGTTGAACGGTCATGCCCACCTATGACTATCGCTGCTCGGCGTGCGGCGCCACCCGCGAGGTCATCCAGAAGATGAGCGACGCCCCGCTCACCGAGTGTCCGGAGTGCGGGGGTCTTTTCAAGCGGATCATCACTTCGGTCGGTATTATTTTCAAAGGCAGCGGCTTCCACATCAATGATTACCGCGGGGACGGCGGCAAGTCCGACGACGGCGGCAAGGGCGGCGGCAAGGCCGCGGATGAGAAGAAGCCGGCCTCCGATTCCTCCTCTCCCGACACCAAGACCGACACCAAGACCGACACCAAGACCGACACGAAGACCGAGACGAAGACCGACGCCAAGACCGACGGCGGCACGACCGAGAAGAGCGCGGACGGGCCGTCCGATCGGCGGGTCGCGTGAGCGAAGCCGTCGCGCCGCCGCCGGAGAAAACAGCGCCGCTGGCCGAAAAGGTCGCCCAGCTTGAGATGGCGCTCGGGCTGGTCAACCAGACCGAGTTGGACGGGCTGGTCGTCGACCTGCAGCCGGGCGCCAACCTGGGCGTTACGGTCGGGTTGAAGGCGCAGCAGATCGCGCTCCGCTGCGGCGGCGCCGACGGGATCCTGGTGGACGACCTGGACGTGGTGGTCCGCGGGCTGACCATCCCCGACCTCGCCAGGCCCGGGCCGGACTTGATGAAGAAGATCGCGGTGACGGTGAACCACGTCGCGGTGCGCATCTCGCGGGACTGGATCAACGGCATCTTCGCGAAAGACCCCAAGCTGAAGGAAGCCGGCGTGAGCAACCTGTGCCTCGTCTTCGACGACGAGGACCCGCAGACGTTCACCGTGCGCGGCGAGCGGACCATCTCGTTTGAGATCAAGATTGGCATCGGGGTGCGCAACAACACTTTTCTCATCAGCATCGACGGGATCTCGGTAATGGGCTTTCTGCCGGTGCCCAGGGCGCTGCGCAACTTCGTGTTCTCCTTCGTGGAGGACAAGGTGAACCGCATGAAGGGGCTCTCCCTGGAAGGGAGCACGGTCTCGGCGGACCCGATCGCGCTGGCGCCGATTCCAATGCAGGTTCAGTTCACTCACTTCCAGACTCGGGGTCGGTATCTGGTCGTCGAGGCCGGCACGGTTTAGGGTTCTTCCTCAGGGGGTATTGAATGCGGAGGATACTCGTTGTCATCCCGCAGAAAGGTGCTCCATGCCCGACCAGACGTTTGAGTTGAGCGTGCCCGCGCATCCCGATTTCGTGCGCATCGTGCGCATGGTGGTGGCCGGGATTGGCAACGCCATGGCCATGGACGTGGAGCAGATTGACGATTTGAAGACCGCGGTGGGCGAGGCGTACACGATGTTCCATCCCAGCCTCGAGAGCCCCCTGCGGGTGCGCACCTCGTGCAACGACGACGAGCTGAGCATCGAGGTGATCCAGCAGTTCGAGGCGGGCGCCCCGCGGCTCCTGGCCATGGACAACTCCATGGAGCGCGGCCTCGCCATCGTGCTGCTCAACCACCTGATGGACCGCGTCGAGTACCTGTCCGACGCGCAGCACAAGCGGTTCAAGCTCACCAAGTTCCGCCGCAACGGGGGCGCCCATTAGAATCAGCCATCGTCTTATGGTCTGTTTGCTGTTGCTGGGAGGGCCGGTCTTCGCCGCGCCGCCCACGCCGCCGCCCATGCCCCAGATGCCTGGGAGCGGGGGGATTTCCGTGCTGGTGGACGGTGAAGCGGTGCGCTTCCCCGACGTCGCGCCGCAGATGATGGGGGCGTGGGTCTACGTGCCGCTGCGTGGCGTGTTCGAGAAGATGGGCGCGAGAGTGGCCTTTGACCCGAGTAACGGCCTCGTCTCGGCGGATCGCGGCAACACCCACGTGGAGCTGAAGGTGGGCAGCAAGATGGCCAGCATCAACGGGGACACCGAGTTCATGCTGCAGCCGGCCATCTCGATGGGCGGGCGCACCCTGGTCCCGCTGCGCTTCCTGGCCTCGGCGTTGGGCGCGGACGTGCAGTGGCACGGCGGCCGCCGGGTGGTGGAGATTTCCACGAAGGGCCCGCGCGACTGACGGCGAACCCGGCGCCATTCCACTCGTGGGAGGGCCCAGAATGCGCATCGTCCTGACCGCCGTGGGGCGGGACCGTCCGGGGATCGTGGCCGGCGTGACCCGCGTGCTGTACGAGCACGGCGGAAACCTTGAGGATTCCAGCATGACCCGGCTGGAGGGCGAGTTCGCCGTGATTCTCATCGTGAGCGTGCCCGACGACTCTTCGGTGGAGAAATTGCGCGCCGCGTTTGAGGCGGCGGGGAATTCGCTGGGGCTCACCATCCACCTGAAGGCGCTGGATGCGGCGCCGCTTTCCGCCAACGGCGAGGCCGGCGAGGCGCACATCATCTCGGTGTACGGAGCGGACCGTCCCGGCATCGTGTACCGCGTGGCGCAGACGCTTGCGGATCGCGGCGTCAATATCAGCGACGTGGTCACCCATCGCGCCACTTCCTCGCAGGTGCCGCTCTATCAATTGATGCTTGAAGTGGAGTTGCCGGCACGCGTCGACGCGTCCGCGCTGGACGCGGATCTGCAGGCGCTGGCCCGGGAACTGGGCGTGCAAGTTTCGCTGCGCGAGATGGAAGCGGTGGAACTCTAGACGTATGGCCGTGCGGGAAATATTGTTGTATCCCGATCCGCTGCTCAAGCAGAAGTGCGACCTGGTCACCGATTTCGGCGCGCCGCTGGCGGAACTGGTGCGGGATTTGCGGGAGACGCTGGCGGCAAGTCCCGGCGTGGGCATCGCCGCGCCGCAGATCGGCGTGCTGCAGCGCGTGGTGCTGATCGATGTGACCGGAAAATTTCCCGAGCGGCGCCAGCTGGTGCTGGTAAATCCCCGCATTACCACCCTTGAGGAGTACAAGATTATCCGCGAGGGCTGTCTGTCAATCCCCGAATTTACCGCGAACGTGCGGCGCGCGGACAAAGTGGTTTTCGAAGCCCTCGACGAGCACGGCCAGCCTTACGCGCATCGCACCGACGGGTTGGAAGCCATCGCGATCCAGCATGAAACCGACCACCTCGACGGAGTCCTGTTCCTGGATCGCGTGGCATGCTTGAAGACGGACGTTTTTCGGCGGAAGACGAAGCCTTCGGCCCGCGCGCAGAGCTGAGTGACGCGCGGCGCAAGTCTGATCATGAATTGGAGCCCCGGACGCGGACTACTTAGCCCCAAATCGGTTACCGCGATCTCGCCCGCCGCGGCTGGAAGCTGCTCCATTGAAGTCTGTTCACATCTCGTTCATCTGATGGAAACGTCCTGTTCATATCCGCCGCGTAGTATCCCGGCACTGCCAGGAGGCGCGGGCGTATGGAATGGGGAACACTTCAATGGCAGGAACCCTTATTGGATGGGCAGGTGATGCGCGTGGCCCTGCGACGGAAAGTGGAAGTCGACGACCGGGTGCTCTACCCGGCGGATGACGGCATTCCGATGGAAGACACGAAACACACGACGAACGCTGTCGTTCTGCAGACCACGCTTACCAATCACCTCAAGTCCGTGGGCCGTGACGCGTTCGTCGCTGTCAACAACTTCATTTATTACCGGCGCGGCGATCAGAAAGCCTGTGTCGGGCCGGATTTCTACGTCATCCTTGGCGCTAAGGAAGATCCTGAGCGGGATTGCTGGCGGGCGTGGCATGAGGATCCGGCGCTGCTGCCGCCGCAAGTGGTCGTGGAGTTCGTCTCAAAGTCGAGCGGCTACAAGGATCGGGTCAAGAAATTCGCCATCTATCGAGACGTGCTGCGGGTTCCGAATTACGTTATCTGCAACAATCGGCGCTACCGTTTGGACGCGTATGCGCTGCGCGGTGACGAGTACGTCGCCGTGCCCGCTGATGCCCTGGGGCGAGTGGCCTGCGACGCCATCGGGTTGAGCCTGGGCTTCCACGAGGGGATGTTGCGCTGGTTCATGCCAGACGGGACCCTGATTCCCACGGATGGTGAACATTTGGCGCAAGCACAAGCCGAGTTGACCCGTCTCAAGCAACTGTTGAAAGGCAGGTCCTAGCGCGCCTACCGCCCGACCGCCGCGCCCTCGCGGACCAGCGTGCGGTCCTCCTCGGCACCCCAGGAAACCAGCTCGACCGGAATTCCCAGCCGCCGCTCGATAAACGCGAGATATTCCTGAGCCGCGCG
>VGFD01000415.1 GCA_016868975.1 Armatimonadota bacterium
CAACGACAAGGACCTCGTGGTGGCGCCCACCCTGTTGTCCACCAACTGCATCACCAAGAACCGCGCGGTCATCGGCGAAGGGCTGCACGTGAAGTCGGTCCGCACGCCGGCGCCGCGCGAAGTCGTGGTCAGCGTGGACGACCTGCTCAACCAGGACCGCGAGACGCTGTCCCACTGGTCGCAGGCCGGCTGGGGAGATTTCTTCGCCAAATTGAGCGCGATGATCGACCACGCCTGGGAAAAGGGCGAGACGGCCAGTTTCGCGTCGATGCGCAAGGAAGACGCGGACGTCATCGACGGGCTGGAGTGGCTGGAAAAATCGTTCCACGGGTACGACCGCCTGAGCATGGAGAAACTGGCCCACTACGTGCACACGGCCGGCGTAAAAGTCATCGAGGCCGGCACCAACGATTGCAGCGTGGGCGGCGAGCACAAATTCTACAAGGCGATGATGGACCTGTATCCACACCTGCGCCAGATTCCGCCGCACGGCACGGTGGTCGCGGTGGGCACGCTGATCGCAATGAAGGCGCACGCCGACGCCACCGGCCAGCCGGAAATGTATGCTTTGCTGCGCAAGGTTTTCGAGAAAATCGAATTGCCGCTCACCCAGGAAGCCCTGGACGAAATGGGGATGACCCGCGAGGTCCTGGAAAAGAGCCTGGCGCGCATCGGCCAGTCGGACGTAAAGCCTTCGTACCTCGGGGCCGCGTTCAAGAACGGGGATTTCTCAGTGCTCGACGAGGTTTTCGGCGCGGCGAAACCGTCCGACGAGTGGAAAATCTCGGCCTGATCCACGGAGCCGTCCACGGGCAGGGAGTGGTGGCCGACCCGGGCGGTGTGGAGCGCTCCGCGAGGAGGCGGGCTTCGACGTCGGGGGTGAGGCCGGGGCGGAGGGCTTTCTCCACGCTCACGGTCAGGAAGCCCGCGGTGTCAGCCAGGCATCGACCTCGCGCGGCAGCCTCAGCGGTGGGATCCCTCGTGGGCGAATTCGCGGGAGCGGCTGGCAACCTTCTGCCGCATGGCGCGTCGCGACGATATGCGTGACAGCAGGCAGGCGCTCGTTTGAAGGGTTGGAAAATCGCCACCCTCACCGCGCTCTCGCTCGTGCCGATTCTCGGACTCGTGGGATGCGGCGGGCAGACGGGCGCGTCAGTCAGTGGTCCGCGGCGGAGCCCCGGGCGGACCACCAGACCCCAGGTCCGCTTTGATCGTGCCGCGCGCCACTCAGGGCAGGAAGAGATCGCGCTCCTCGGACCTGGGGAGTCGGCAGGCCTCCAGCTTTCCCCACACCCGGTAGCGAATGGCTGCGATCACGCGGTAAAGCGCGTCGAGCAGCACGCTCGGGATCCAGCGCAGCAGGCGTCCCAGACGCCAGGGGTACGGCAGGTAGCGGGCGGTCTCGATGAAGGCGCGCGAGCGAAGATAGACTCGGCCTCGGTCCGCCAGGACCACGGTGTCGATGGACTCCGGGATTTCCGGATGCAGCTCGCGCATTCGCCGCGCGGTTTCTCCCTGCAGCGGCGCGTAGCGCAGGTGCTGCTCCGTGTCAATGGAGAGCAGCCACTGCACGACGCCGTTGCACAGCGCGCACACGCCGTCGAAAAGGAGAATCGGTCCGTCGCTCGCCATCGGATTGCGCTATTCTATTCCATTACGCGCGGGTCCCGCAAACATGAAGAGAAGCGCGGCTTGCATCCCCGCTTTTCGAGCGCTCCCTCGCGGCGCGATGGCATTTGAGTCGGGTTCCTCCGACTTCGAGTCACGCATTCACACCCCATCGGGGGGCCTCCGTGCCGCCCCGATACTCTTTGTGCGTAAAAGTCTCCCGCGGAAGCCTCCGTGCCTCCGAGCCTCCCCTGATCTCCCCATGCGTCTTTGCGCTGCGCCATCCGATGGCGCTTGAGGAACTTTCCTCAAGGGAATTCTAGCAAGCCGCCCTGGCACCGGCTATCGGTCAATCGACCCATTGTTCGAAGATCGTGGTGTGCATATTGGCGACGCGCGGGCCCGGCTGAGCCGGCGCGGGTTCCTCCAGGCCGCGGTCCGGACAGCAGGGGCGGCGCGGGTTCCGGCGAACCGATGGCACTTATGTCTTACCAGTACATTTTCACCATGCATCAATTGCGCAAGGTCCACGGCACCAAGGAAGTGCTCAAGGGCATCACGCTGGCGTTCTTTCCGGGCGCCAAGATCGGCGTGCTGGGCGCCAACGGGGCCGGCAAGTCGACCCTGCTGCGCATCATGGCCGGCGTCGACAAGGCGTTCGAGGGCAGCGCCGAGCCCGCGCCCAACATCCAGATCGGATACGTGCCGCAGGAGCCGGTGCTCGACGACGACCTGACCGTGCTGGAAAACGTCCGGGCCGGCGCGGCCGACGTGGTGTCGCTGCTGAAGCGCTACGACGAAGTGTCGGAAAAACTGGGCGAGGCCGACGGCGACGAGATGGACAAACTTCTCAACGAGCAAGCCCACCTGCTGGACGCCATCGAGGCGTGCGACGGTTGGTCGCTGGACCGCTTCGTGGAGATCTTCATCCGCGCGATGCACCTGCCGCCCCCCGACTCCGCGGTCACCCACCTGAGCGGCGGCGAGAAGCGGCGGGTGGCGCTGGCCCGCGTGCTGATGCAGCAGCCGGACATGCTGCTGCTCGACGAGCCCACCAACCACCTCGACGCCGAGTCGGTGGCCTGGCTGGAACAGCACCTCGCGAAATTCGAGGGGACCGTGGTGTCGGTGACCCACGATCGCTATTTCCTCGACAACGTGGCCGGCTGGATTCTCGAGCTGGACCGCGGCCGGGGAATTCCCTGGAAGGGAAATTATTCGTCGTGGCTGGAGCAGAAGGAAGCCCGCCTGGGACAGGAAGACCGCGAAGCCACCGCGCGCCGCAAGACGCTGCAGCGCGAATTGGAGTGGGTGCGCCTGTCGCAGAAAGCTCGCCAGGCAAAGAGCAAGGCGCGCGTCCAGGCGTACGAAAAACTCGCCTCACAGGTCCACGAAGACCGGCCCGAGGAAGTGGAAATCCACATTCCGCCGGGACCCAACCTGGGCACGCTGGTGGTGGAGGCGAAAAATCTCACCAAAGGCTACGGTGATCGCGTCCTGATCAAGGACCTCAACTTCAGCCTGCCGCGCGGCGGCATCGTCGGCATCATCGGGCCCAACGGGGCCGGCAAGACCACGCTGTTCCGCATGATCGTGGGCCAGGAGAAGCCGGATTCCGGAGATTTGAAAATCGGTGACAGCGTCGTATTGTCGTACGTGGACCAGTCGCGCGAGACCCTTGAGCCGGGCAAGCATGTCTGGGAGGAAATTTCCGGCGGCGAGGATCCCCTGGAATTCGGGAATCGGAAAATTGCCGCGCGGGCGTATGCGGCGCGCTTTAACTTCAAGGGCACCGATCAGCAGAAACGGGTCGGCGACCTGTCCGGCGGCGAGCGCAACCGCGTGCACATGGCGAAACTGCTGCGCAAGGGCGGCAACGTGCTGCTGCTCGACGAGCCTTCCAACGACCTCGACGTCGACACCCTGCGCGCGCTCGAAGAAGCGCTGGTCGATTTCCCGGGCTGCGCCGTGGTCATCAGCCACGACCGCTGGTTCCTGGATCGCATCGCCACGCACATCCTGGCCTTTGAGGGGGACGGGTACGTGCACTTCTTCCAGGGCAACTACACCGAGTACGAAGAGGACCGCAAGCGCCGCCTCGGCGACGCCGCCTTCGCGGCCCACGAGTTCCGCCGCAAGGCCGTGCCCGTGTGAGCCACGGGCAGGGCGCGCGGCGAGCCGCAGGGGCGCCTGTCTGTATGCAGGTCGCGCCGCTCGGCGGGCCGCCGGGTCCTCACTACAAGCGCACGCCGTCGGCGGCGTCTGAATGAGAGTCGCGCTGATCGGCTGGCCGCTCGGGCATTCCGTGTCGCCGGCCATGCAGAACGCTGCCTTCTCGGCGTGCGGCATCCAGGGGACGTACGAGGCCGTCCCCACCCCACCGGACGACTTCGAGGGGACGGTGGCGCGGCTGCGCGCGGAAGGCTACGCCGGCGCCAACGTGACCATCCCCCACAAGGTGGCCGCGCTGCGCCTCGCCGACGATGCGTCGCCGCAGACCCGCGCGGCCGGCGCGGCCAACACGCTGCTGTTCCGCGGCGGCCGCGTCGAGGCGCGCAACACCGACGTGTCGGGTTTTCTGGCCTCGTGGAAGGCGTCGCTGGGACTGGACCGACTGCGCGACGCCAGCGTGCTGGTGCTGGGCGCGGGCGGCGCGGCGCGGGCGGTGCTGGTGGCGCTCACCCACGCGCGCGTGAAGCGGGTTTCGTTGTTGGCCCGCAAGCCCGAGCAGGCCCATCGCGTGTTGCAGGAGATCAGTGGCCCGAGATGGCCGAATTACGAGACCCGCGTGCACTTTCTCACCAATGAGGATTTCGCCCGAACGCTGCAATCCGCAAGCGCGGTCATCAACACGACGCCGCTGGGGATGTCGCCGAATCCCGATGATGCGCCGGTGACATGGCCGAAAGAAATTCCCGCGGGGCTTGCGGCTTGCGACGTGGTGTACAATCCCCGGCCGACCCGCTTTCTGCGTGAGGCGGCGGCAAGGGGCGCGGACACGCTCGACGGCCTGGGGATGCTCGTCGAGCAGGGCGCCGCCGCCTTCGAGGCGTGGACCGGCGCCACGGCCCCGCGCGAGGTGATGTGGACGGCGGCGGAAGCGGCGCTTCAGAAGTAGGCGCGAATGACCTTGCGGAGCGTGGCTGCTTACTGCTACTGCTCCGCGGCCGGGCCCGACGCCTTGACGGTGGACGCGTGATTTCGTGACACGCTGGTGTGTGCGGTGTCCGGCGGTGACGCGCGGGTGTGCGCGGTGTCCGTCGGTGACACGCTACTGTGCGCGGTGTCCGTCGCGCCACGCTAATGTGCGCGGTGTCCGTCGCGCCACGCTAATGTGCGCGGTGTCCGTCGGTGACACGCTACTGTGTGTGGTGTCCGTCGGTGACACGCTATTGTGCGCGGTGTCCGTCGGTGACACGCTACTGTGCGCGGTGTCCGTCGTGCCACGCGGGTGCTTACTCTCGGAGTCTACGCCACCCAGTCGAGCTGGTCGCCCACCCGCGGGCCGTTGCGGAACATGACGGTGACGTTTTCCGCGCTATCCCAGTTACTGCGGTTG
>VGFD01000416.1 GCA_016868975.1 Armatimonadota bacterium
CTGGAGAGCGTGGAGCCGCGTCCGGAAATTCTAGAGGCTTGCCGCCGTTTGAAAGAGCACGGCTACCAGCTTGCCCTTGACGATTTCGTGGGCCAGCGCGGATACGAGCCGCTGCTTGACCTCGCCGACGTGGTGAAGGTGGACATCCTGCACATGACCCGCGCGCGCATCAACCGCGTAGTGCAGCGCATCCACGAGTACGGCTGTGAATTGCTCGCGGAAAAGGTTGAGGATCGGGACACCTTCGAGTATTGCAAGAGCCTGGGCTTCGACTATTTCCAGGGATTTTTTTTCAGCAAGCCAGTCACCATGGAAGGCCGCAAGGTTTCCGCCAACCAGGTGTCGCGCCTGCGCCTGATCACCGAGCTGGGGCAGCATGAATTCGACGCCGCGCGCCTGAGCAAGATTCTGCAGACGGACGCGTCGCTGAGCCACCGCCTTTTCCGCTACGTGCACTCGGTGGCCTTCGGTGTGCGCAGCCAGGTGAAGTCCATCAAGCATGCCCTCGTGCTGCTCGGCGAGGTGCAGACGAAAGAATGGCTGCGGGTCATCCTGTTGACCGATCTGTCCAGCTCGGCCGGCGCCGAGGAATTGCTCTTCGTCTCCGCGCAGCGGGGCCGGTTTCTCGAGTTGCTGGCGCAGGGGATGGTGAAGCCGCCGCTGCCGCCCGAAGGGATGTTCCTGCTGGGCCTGTTCAGCCTGCTGGATTCCCTGATGGGCCAGCCGATGCCGCGCTTGATGGAGACATTGCCCATCGACGAGCGCATCAAGCACGGCCTGTGCGATCCCACGAGCGGCCTGCGCATCTGGCTCGACCTGTTGAGTGCGCAGGAGCACGCTCGCTGGGACGAGGTGGAGTTTCTCATGGAGCGCCTGGGCGTGGAGCCGGCGGAAGCCGAGCGCCTCTACGCGCGGGCCATGGAATGGGCCCAGGAGGTGCTCAGCGCCCGCGACGCCGCGGCCTAGTGGTCCGCGGCGCAAGTCTGATCATGAATTGGAACCCCGGGCGATGAAGGGCCGCGGCCCCGCCGTTGCGAAGCACATGGGCCCTCACAATGAAAGGAAATTGGCCCAGCATGACCATTGAAGCGCCCGTTGCGGGCAATTTCATCCGCGACATCATCGAAGAGGACAACCGCACCGGCAAGCACGGAGGCCGCGTGGCCACGCGGTTTCCGCCGGAGCCGAACGGCTACCTCCACATCGGGCACTCGAAATCCATCTGGATCAATTTCGGTCTTGCGGCGGCCTTCGGCGGAACGTGCAACCTTCGCTTTGACGACACCAATCCAGTGAAGGAAGACGTCGAGTACGTCGAGTCCATCCAGCACGACATCAAGTGGCTGGGCTACCGGTGGCACGGCGAAGTCAAATATGCCTCGGATTATTTCGATCAGCTTTACGAGTATGCGGTGCAGCTCATCAAGCTGGGCAAGGCGTACGTGGAGAGTCTTTCCGCGGAGGACATGAAGGCTTATCGCGGCACGCTCACCGAACCTGGCAAAGAGTCGCCTTACCGCAATCGCTCCGTGGAAGAAAACCTCGACCTCTTTGAGCGCATGAAAAACGGCGAGTTTCCCAACGGCGCGCACGTGCTGCGCGCCCGGATCGACATGGCCTCGCCCAACATCAACATGCGCGACCCGACCCTGTATCGGATTATTCACGCCCATCACCACCGCACCGGCGACAAGTGGTGCATCTACCCGATGTACGACTTTACCCACTGCCTGTCGGACATGCTTGAGGGAATCACCCACTCCATCTGCACGCTGGAATTCGAGGACCACCGCCCGCTCTACGACTGGTGCCTGGAAACGCTGCAGACGCCCTGCCATCCGCAGCAGATCGAGTTCGCCCGGCTCAATCTCACCTATACCGTGATGAGCAAACGAAAATTCTTGAGACTGGTCAACGACAACCACGTGCGCGGCTGGGACGATCCCCGCATGCCCACGCTGGCCGGCATGCGGCGCCGCGGGTACACGCCGGAAGCCATTCGCGTGCTGGCCGAGAAGGTAGGCGTGGCCAAGGCGAACAGCGTGGTGGATTTCGCCCTGCTGGAGCATTGCGTGCGCGAGGACATGAACCGCCGCGCGGCGCGGCGCATGGCGGTGCTGCGTCCGCTCAAACTGGTCATCACGAATTATCCGGAGGGGCAGGTCGAGGAATTCGACGCCATCAACAACCCGGAAGATACGTCGGCCGGAACGCGCAAGGTGCCCTTTTCCCGCGAGGTGTACATCGAACAGGATGACTTCCGCGAGGTGCCGCCGCCGAAATATCATCGGCTATACCCGGGCAACGAAATTCGCTTGAAGGCGGCCTATTACGTGAAGTGCACGGACGTCATCAAGGACGCTGAGGGCAACGTGGTCGAGGTACACTGCACGTACGACCCGGAAACCCGCGGCGGCACCTCAAGCGACGGCCGCAAGGTTCGCGGCACCTCGCACTGGGTGTCGGTTCCCCACGCGAAGCGGGCCGAGGTGCGGCTGTACAGCCACCTGTTCACCGTGCCCAATCCCAACGAGGTCCCCGAGGGCCAGGATTTCATCATGCACCTGAACCCGAATTCCCTGGAGGTCGTGGAGAACGCGGCGCTGGAACCGTCGCTGGGAAATCTCATGACCGGAGAATTCGTCCAGTTCGAGCGCACCGGCTACTTCAGCGTGGACCCGGACAGGACTCCGGAAAAAATGGTCTTCAACCGCACGGTGACGCTGAAGGACTCGTTTAAAGTCTAGTTCTAGCGTTCACCGGTCAGGCGACCGTCCAGATGTTGCCGCCGTTGCAGTAGGAGCGTCCCGCGCGGGCAGACTTGACACGGCTTACGTGTACACATATTATGTGTAGTACATGAACATCACTCTTTCGGTGGACGAGAAGCTGGTCCAACGTGCCCGCAAGGTCGCGGGCGCCATGGGCAAGAGCCTCAATCAGGTCGTGCGGGAGTATCTGGAGGAGCTGGCCTCGAGCGACGATCTGGACAGTTGGGAGAGCGAGTTTGTGGGTTTAAGCCTGGGGAGCGGAGGCGACTCCAAGGGGTGGCGCTTCAACCGGGACGAGTTGTATGAACGTACGTAGCTTCCTCGATTCAAACATCCTGGTCTACACGGATGATCAGCGTGCGCCCGACAAACGTTCCATCGCCATAGATCTGGTGCGCGCGGGCGTGCGCAGCCGGAAGGCGGTTCTCTCCAATCAGGTGCTTTCGGAGTATTTCGTCTCCGCAACCCGCAAGCTCGGTGTGACGGCGGAGGTGGCGCGGCGCAAGATCGTGCTGCTTTCCAGATTGAATACCGTAATGCTCGAGGTGGCTGACGTGCTTTCGGCCATCGATCTGCATCGCCTGCACCAGATCGCCTACTGGGACGCGTTGATACTTCGAGCCGCCGCTCGCGCGGGTTGCAAGCGCGTCTACTCGGAGGATCTTCAGGACCGGCAGGTTTTCGGTGACGTGGAGATCGTCAACCCGTTCAAGTGATCAGGCCGCGCCGTCCTGCGTTTTTTTCGGAATTCTCAGCGAGCCGATGGTGACGCTCGTGTCGTCGACGGATACTTTCGCATTGGGATCCGGCGGGGCCAGCATTTCTTCGATGGTGTGGATGGAAACCTTGTCGTCCAGGTCCTTGACCATCGCGCGGGCGGTGTTGACGACCTTTTCGGTTTGGGCGACGTCCTCTTCGGCGGACTTCACCATGCTCTCGGCCAGTTGACGGTCGAAATCCGTCCGGAAGCTCTTTCCGCCAAATCCACGGCTTTGCGCGGCGGCTTCGGCGGCCGCGCGTCCACTGACGAAGTTGCCCAGGCCGGCCGCCACCGCACCCACCAGGAAGAGTGGGTTGCCGGTCGCAAACCCGCCAACCATGGCGACCAAGGCGCCCCAGCCGCACAGGCTGCTGATCGTCTTGAGCCGCGCCGCGCGGTCCGCGGCGTCCAGTGTCGCGGTCGGGTTGCTCGGCGCTGTGGCGCCCGTTTTAACCAGAATTGCCTGCAAGTCGGCGCGCCACTTGTCCAGGTGCGCCTGTTTTCCGGAAAGGCTGCCCTCCAGCCCGGACAACACTTCCTTTTCGACTTTCAACACCTGCGCCATGGCGGCCATCTTTTCCGCCTCGGGGTCCGCCGCCGCGCCGATGGTGCTGGGCACCGCCGCGCGACCGTCGTCGGCGATTTCGAGCACGCGCTGCAACCCGCTTGACATGCTCGGACCACCGCCGGCCGCCAGCTGCTGGAAAAATGACCACAGCATGGTGACGCGCAGGTCGCCGCCCGTTGCCAGCGTCTTCATTGCGTGTTTTTCGAGCGTCGCGCGATCGTTGGAGTCGTATGCCTTGGGCACGCAGGCGATGGCGAGGCGCACCATCTCGACCTCGAGACGGCCGCTCAGCGGACCCGCCGCGAGCTTGTCCAGGGCCTCGGTCACCACGGCCTTGCCGGTGGAAGCATTGAGGGGCAGCCCGGCGACGGTTTCGGCGGCGCGCGCGTAGGCGGCTTCCGTCGTGGCGCCACGGCCTATCTCGGTGAGGATGCTGCGTCCCACCTGGCGTGCGTCCTCGTTATTGTACGCCGACTTCATCCCCCGGCCGGCGAAGGCCGCGAGGCTCGTCGACAGGTCGCTGGGCGGCGTCTGCACCAGCGCCTGAACGCCCGCCTTCAGCGCGTTTACCGCGGTGTAATCCTGGATGGGTCCCTTTGCCACCGCAGCGACGGTCGAGGCAAACTGGCCGGGAACCGGCTGGGACGCATGCTTCGCGATCGCGGCGAGCAGCGAATTGCCCACCGTGCGTGAGTCCACGCTGTTGTAGGAAGCCTTCATGGCCGCCTCGGCGAACGTCGCCAGGCTCTGTTCCGGAGCCGGGATGTTGCCGGCGGCCAGGGTGGCCAGCGCCTGCTTCTGGGCGTTCACCGCGGTGTAGGTCTGGATCTGGAGCGCCGCCGTCTGATGGGCGACTTCGGCGAAGGTCTTGTGCTCTGGCGAGGTGACGTTCTGTGCGATGGACCCGAGGAAACTCTGGCCGAGCCGGAACGAGTCGGCGCTGTTGTAGGCCGACTTCATCGCGCTGGTGCCCAGGGTGGCGAGCGCCGCGCCGATGGGGCCGTTGATCCCGCTGGCCAGCGTTTCCAGGCCCAGCCTGTGAACGTTGGTCAGGGTGAAATCC
>VGFD01000417.1 GCA_016868975.1 Armatimonadota bacterium
TCCATGGAAAGCCTGCCGCTCGACCAGACGGTGAACGACCACCTGCGGCTGGCCGGCGCGCACCGCGTGGGGATCGACGAGGACGCCGACGTGGTGCTGTTCATCGCCACGCCCCCGCTCGAACCCCTCGAGGTGAAGGCCCTGAAGGCGCGCGCCACCGAGATGGCCGGGCGGGTGATGGCGCTGCTCGACAGCGGCGCGGCGGTTGGGCTGGCCGACCTGGAGCACCTCAACCGCGCCGATCCCGAACTGGCTTTCGCGCTCATCGGCGAGATCCCGATCTGGCGCATGGACGCCTACGCCGGCTGGAACACTTCGAGCAACGCGATGGGGACCGCGGTGGCCCAGTGCATCGCGCACCGCCTCGCCGTCGAGGGCGGCTGGGACTGGCCCGCCGAGCGCATCCTGGAGAGCGAGAAGACCCACCAGGCGTTTCTGCTGGCACGATTGGCCGACGACTACTGGTACCAGGCGGTCCTGCGCGCGCGGATGGCGGCCGAGGCGGCGGCCCTCCCCACCGATCCGGACCCGCTGTTAAATCTTTTTGGCCCCATCGGCCTGCAGATCCGCCTGGACATGATCGCCTGGGCGGATCAGCTTTTCACGCGCCACTTCAAGGGCCAGACGGTGTTCGTGCCGCCCCTCGGCAAGGCGGTCCGCCTGGACCGGCTGGAGATGGAAGTCGTGCTTCCCTGGCAGCGCATCTTCGAGATCCAAGTGCGCGCCAACCTCACCGTGGTGCCGGAGTGACCAGGTTGGCGCGGACCCGTTGCTGGACGTCCCTGTCGACGCCCGCTCCGACCAGCCACGCCTCGATGCCGCCCGCGTAGTCCACCGCATCGAAGACCTCTTGCAGCCACGCCTTTTCCACCACGAGCCCCGGGCTGTTGCGCTGCGACTGCAGGTAGTCGTCTTCAATCACCTCGCGCGGCGTGCCCAAAGACATCAACAAAAGCGCCGTGAGAATCCCGGTGCGGTCCTTGCCCGCGGAGCAGTGGAAGAGCAGCGGATAGCTTGCCGGCGTGGCCAGCAGCCGAAAGAACTCCCGGACCGCCACCTCGTTCTCACGGATCAAATAATGGTAGGCTTCCTGCCCGGTTCCGCGGCTGTTGGTCATGGGCAGGACGACCACCCGGGTGACCTTCACCCGGTCCGGGCCCTCCTTCATGACCTCGCGATTGTTGCGCAGGTCCACGATGGTGGCGATCTTCAGCGCGTTCACCTTCCTGGTGTCCGCGGCGGTCAGGTAACACAGCGCGCCGGAGCGGTACACGGCTTTGGCCCGCACGACTCCGTTGGCGGTGGGAAGGCCGCCCAGGTCCCGGGTGTTGCGGGTGGCCTGCAGGAGGATGCCGCGCGACGGCGCCTCCGCCAGGGCGGGCGCCACGAGCAGCACGACGACGAGGATGATGAGTCGCATGCCCGCCAGACTTCGCCCATCGGACAGGGCCATCCTGGCTCCGGACCGAACGCGGCGCGCGATGACGCGCCAAGGGGTCGGCTGGCCTCCCAACCTCATGCCTCCGGCGGATTCCCCTGGTTGACCGTCCCTGACGGGACTCTCCCGGGGCTGGGCGCCGCACTGCTCGCCGCGATGGGGGCCGACGTACCGCGCGCCTCGCGGGGCTGTTCGAGGGTGCCATCCACGGGTGGACGGCCGTGCTGGCCCGCTCATCCTCGTGGGGCTGGGGATCGTGGTGGCCCGCTGCGTGGCCACCCCACCCAGACCGGAGCCAACGTTCCGCAAAGCGCCGAGATCCCGCTGGGGGACTTCTCCTGGCGCTGGTCCTCGCGGTCGTGGTGGCGTTCCTGCTGGGGCGCACGGTGCCGGCTTTCGGCGGCGCGTGGTGGGGGCCGGTCCGGCCGCCGCGCATTCGGTGGCGGCCAGCGTGGGGTGCTCGCCCTGACGGTAAGCGGCGCGCTGGCCGGGCTGGCGGTGCGCGCGGTCGGACAAAATCCGGCGGCGGCCAGCGCGGTGGCGCGCGTGCGTTGCGTTCGGCGGCGCCATGGCCGGCGCGGCGGGCGCCTCGATGTCGGTCGCGGTGCTGACTTTTTTTCCAGGAGGGAATGACCGGCGGCATCGGGTGTTGTATTTCGCCGGGCGCGGCCCTGCTCTTTTCAACGGTAAACGCGCTGTAATTGTGGATGCAGGTGGAAGGCGTGGCCATCCCCGTGGACCTCGCGGTGCTCACCATTGTGGTGCTGGCAATCACTCCTCGGCGGGGACGGGAGCCGGCGGCGTTGGAAAAGGAGAGGCTTGATGGCTCGAAAATCAGTCGTGCTTGCGCTGATGCTGCTGTGCGCACTGGGATGCAGTAACACAAAGCCGGGACCGAGCGCGAAAACCCGCATCGCGGTCGTGCTGCCCAGCGGCATCACCGACGTGTCCTGGAGCCAGTCGATGTACGACGCGCTCATGCGGCTGCAAGCGGAATCCGGCGGGCCGGGCGCGCTGGAAATCGCCTATTCCGAGAAAATGTTCAACGTTGCGGAAGCCGCCGCCGCGATTCGAGATTACGCGAACGGCGGCTACGACGTGGTCATCGCCGGTCCCATCATGGACGTGGCGCGGAATTTCCCGGAAATCACCTTCGCCTGGGGGACCGCCACCGATACCGGCGCGTCCCGGGGACTGAAAAACGTTTTCGCGTACGACATAGCCTCGCAAGAGGGCGGGTATCTCAACGGCGTGCTGGCCGGCGCGATGACGAAGACCGGGGTAATCGGCGTGGTGGGCCCGATCGAGGCCGGCGACGCGAAGCAACATCGACGGTTTTCGGCGCGGCGTGATGGCGGTAAAGCCGGACGCCAGAGTGAACGTCACCAGGACCGGGGATTTTGGCAATGCCACCCTGGCCGCGGAAGCCGCCAACGTGCACTTGAAGGCGGGGGCCGACGTGTTGACCGGCACGGCGCAGCAGGTGGTGGGCGCCATCGGCATGGCGCAGGAGAACAACGTGAAGTGGCTGGGCACCCAGGCCGACCAGGCAAATCTCGCGCCCAGCGTGGTGGTGTGCAGCCAGGTCTACGACTGGCTGCCCATGCTCAAGGACATCCTCGCCCAGCGCAAAAACCGCGTGAAGGGCGGCAAGGCCTACGACGGCACGCTCAAGGACGGCGCGCTGCGCATGGCGGTGAATCCTAAAGCGGCCGCGCCGCAAGAAGCGCTCGATCGCATGCGGAAAACGCAAGCCGACATCCTCGCGGAAAAAATCCAGATACTGCCGTAAGCCTTTCGCTCAAGGGGATCATCAAGCGGTTTTTGGGAGTCGCGGCCGGTGATGGCGTCGATTTATCCGTGGCGCCCGGCGAGAGCCTCGTGCTGCTCGGAGATCGGCGCGATGATGGCGGACGAGGGATCGCGGCCGGTAGTGTCCAAGTGACTGATGCGGGTAAGTGGAGAGGTCATGTCTGAATCAGATACTCGACTCCGGCTGTTGCCCGCTCCTCTGGATTCCCGCTACGCCACCGGCGACTTCTTCGGCGGCCTGACCGCCGCCATCGTCGCGCTCCCCCTGGCCCTCGGCTTTGGGGTGGCAAGCGGTCTCCAGAACGGGGCGGTACACGGTCTCTACGGCGCGATCCTGGTGGGCTTTTTCGCCGCGCTCTGGGGAGGAACGCCGGCCCAGGTATCCGGGCCTACCGGTCCCATGACCGTGGTGGTGGCCGGGCTCATCGTCAGCGGGGCCCTCGATGCCGACCAGGTATTCATAGCCGTTGCGCTGGCCGGCCTGTTGCAGATCGCGCTGGGATATGCGCGGCTGGGACGGCTCATTCAATTCATGCCATACCCGGTGATCTCGGGCTTCATGACGGGCATCGGGTTCATCGTGATCCTGATCGAGTTGCAGCCGCTGCTCGGGCACGATTCCTCCAAGGGGACGCTCAACGTCATCAAACAACTGCCGCATGATGCGGCCGCGCTCAACCCGGCGGCGCTGGGACTGGGATTGGCGACCATCGCAATCATCTATCTATTGCCGATGATTACTCGGCGGATTCCCGGGCCGCTCGCCGCGCTCTTTATTGTGACCGCGGCGTCCGCGGCGCTCGGGCTGCAAGTGCCGGTCATCGGCGACATCCCATCGGAGCTGCCCCGCCTGCAGGTGGCCATGCCATCGCTCGAAACGCTGGCAGTGGTTTTCGTTCCGGCGCTTACCCTGGCGCTGCTGGGCGCCATCGACTCCCTGCTCACGTCCGTTGTCGCCGACAGCATCACGCGCACCACCCACGACAGCGACCAGGAGTTGTTCGGACAGGGCCTGGGCAATTTCGCGGCCGGCTTGTTTGGCGGACTTCCCGGCGCGGGGGCCACCATGCGCACGGTTGTGAATATCCGCAGCGGCGGCCGCACGCGGTTGGCGGGAGCGATTCACAGCGTCGTTTTGCTGGTGATTTTGCTGGGGCTCGGCGGCCTCGCGTCGCACATCCCCCACGCGGTGCTGGCGGGAATCTTGATTACCGTGGGCATCGGAATCATCGACTACCGCGGCCTCAAGCAGATGCGTCGCGCGCCGCGGGCCGACACCGTGGTCATGCTGCTGGTGCTCGCGCTGACGGTGTTCGTGGATTTGATCTCCGCGGTAGGCGTCGGCGTGGTGGTTGCGTGCCTTCTGTTCGTGAAGCGCATCAGCGACATCAGCCTGGGCCGCTATCGATCGCTCCACGAAATCGAAGGCCCCTGGGAAGACGAAGCGATTCCAGAGGACCTCAAATCGCGCGTGTTCGTGTATCACCTGGAGGGGCCGTTCTTTTTCGGCACCGCGCGCGGACTGCGCTCGCTGCTCGACGAGAGCACGGAGCCGCGCGCGATCATCTTGCGATTTGGCCACGTGCCGTTCGTGGATCAGACGAGCGCGTACGCCCTGGAGGAGGTCGCGCGCGACCTGCAAGACCGCGGGGTGGTCCTGGTGATGGAAGGACTGCGCGAGGAGCCCCAATTTCTCCTCGAGCGGCTGCACGTGATTCCAAGATCAATTCCGGCGGAGAACGTGCACTCCGATTTTGCATCCGCGCTGCGCTTCGTCGGGTCAGTGATTTCTTAATGGTCCGCGGCGCAAGTCTGATCATGAATTGACGCCCCAAGTAGGCGAGACAATGGAAGCTTATGAAAAGAACCATCGAGCGCGTCTTTCGGGGCGCAAGA
>VGFD01000418.1 GCA_016868975.1 Armatimonadota bacterium
TTGCCCGCATGGCGGACGTCATGGGCGACGGCGCCCCGGCCGCGAACAATGCGGGGGGCGGGCAGGACGCGGGCCAGGCAACCGTGCAGCAGACCGCGGACGGAGTAACGGTCAACCTGGTTTAGCGGGGGTCATACCTCGCGGGGCAATCTGCGCGCGAGCGCGACACAGAACACCTGCTTCGCGCCGGCCGCCAGCAATAGATGGCGGCACGCGCGGAACGAGCAGCCGGTGTCCAGGAAGTCGTCGAAGAGCAGCACCGTGCGGCCTTCGACGACTTCCGGATGGGCAACGCGAATGGTGTCGAGATGCTTGCCCTCGTCCGAAAACAGGCTCAGCAAGCCGCTGGGCATCGCCGATTTATGGCGGATGAGCCAGTTGGTTCCGTCGCGCAGCCCGGTGATGCGGCTCGCCTCGCTCACCACCGCCTTCACCGGGTCGTCGGTTTTCTCCGCGTTGCTCGACGGCACGCAGACGATGGAGTCGCAGACCGAAAGACGGTGGTGAGAGCGCACGAGGCCGGCGATCAATTTCCCAAATCCCTTGATAGTCTCGTCGTCGCCGCGCGCCATCTTGCGAAGGTTGCGCACGAAGGTGGACACCTTCTCGTCGGGCAGTTCCGGCCGCGGCGTCCACTGGCCGATGGCGAACGTCATCGCGTCTTCAGCGATCCACTGGAAATCCACCGAGGGCAGGCGCGGCGTGCGGGATCCATTTTCAATGACCGCATCCCGCATGTTGACGTCGTTGGATGGAATGGCCGTGCGGACCAGAAGTGCGCCCACCAGACTGGCCTCCGAGAGATCCGCCTCGTCAAAGCGGACGTCAAGCAGGCGCGCGTGATCGAGGCGGGCGCGCTGCAACAGCGCGCGCGAGAAATTGGCGCTGGTGGCGCGGGCCTGGGAAAGATCGGCTGCGGTGAAGTCGCTCTCCGCGGCGTACACCTCATCGAGGCGGCAGCGCAGCAAAAGCGCGCCGGCCGCCTTCACGCGATACATCACGGCACCCGTGAGGTTCGCGCCGGAGAGATCCGCGCCGCTCAAGTCGGCGCCTTTCATGTTGACCTGGGAGAGGTCGGCCTTCGCGAGGCTGAGCCCGGCCAGGGGGGCTTCCACAAGCTCGACGGCGGTCGGCTGGTTCGCCTTCCACTCATTGAATCGCTTGACTGAAGTGCGCAGAAGCTCGTACGCACGCTCGTCCAATAGGAACGATCCCTTCTGTGTCTTGAATTTTTTACAACTTTGTGCTACCGTGTAACGGTGCTGGCATGCGCGCATGAGAGGCGCATCGTTCGAAAGAACGAGTACGACGGGCGCAACGTTAGGTCCTTGGCAGAAGCGAACCCAGACTCCTGTCGTGCTAGAATGACATGCAGTCAGGGAATGGTATCAGGGTACACGCTTCATACAGGGTTATCGGCAGAAGCGGCCCGTAAAACAGGCTGGGGTCGGCAAAGCCGACCCCATCTCGGTTTTAACGGCCTGCTACGCGGCCTGTCTCCAGCGGTTTATCGCCCTGGCGGGCTCGCAGGCCATCACGGAGGAACCAAGCGAGAATGGATTCGCTGAGGTCCGTTCGCAGTCAGGTAGGATTCGCCGAGCGCGCCGTCACCAGTGGCGTCACGCCTCGCGTTGCTCCGCAACCGCCGCCTGCCCGCCCGGTTCCCGCCCCGCAAGAGAAGCCTCCCGAGCGACCCGCGCCGGAAAACAAGCAGACTCCCCGCCACATCATTCCAGCCGGTTCCGGCGCCACTCGCCGGCCCTCCCTTGACGAGCTGGCTATCCGCGCCGTCGAGCAGATGCGCCGCAACGGCCAGCTCGATGGGACGTCCAGCGCCACGCGCCGTCCTTCGAACTCAAGCGCCCGCCCCGCCCAGGCGACGCAGGCCGAGCCCCGCCGCGGCGCCGCCGAGGTGGACCGTCCGACCCAGAACTTTCCGCAAGCCGCGCCCATCGGCACCCGTCCCCGGCCCCCACACGACCGGCCCCCACACGAGATTGAAGCACGCCCGACCCGAGAGCTCCGCCCGGCCGAGCCCGAATCCCCGCCGGACCCGCAGAAGGCGCTCCGCACGCTGCGCCGGGCCGTCGCGGGATCGCCGGATCCCAACGTCCATCAGGCCCTCAACGCGCTGCAGGGCCTTGTCGACCGCGTCGCGCCCGAAAAAGAGCCGGACGTCGCCCGCCAGGAGCAGCCGGCCGACGAAAAGCCGCGCCAGGAGCCTCAGCAGCAGCCGCCGCAGGAGCGCGAGCAGCAGGCGCCGCCACCAGACGACTTCCGCCACATGCTCAAGACCGCGCCGCGATACGCCGTGCAGCGCATCCTGGGGAGCGTGGCGGCCACCTCGGGGCTCACCGCGGCAGCACCCGGCGTCTCCCTCGACATGCAAGGATAACGCGCGTCCCACCGGGAAGTTCCTCTCCTAAAACGCGATCGGGACGCCGCCGCTTGGCCAAGAGCAAGTTCATCATCATCACAGGTCTGTCTGGGGCCGGGAAGAGCCTCGCGAGCCGATGCTTCGAGGACTTGAACTATTTCTGCGTGGACAATCTGCCCCCGGCGCTGCTTCCCAAGTTCGCCCAGTTGTGCGGCTCCTCGGAGATCGACAACGTGGCCCTGGTCATCGACATCCGCGGCCGTGAATTTTTCGGGGATTTTCTCTCCGCGCTCGACCAGATGCGCCACGAGGGCGTCAATTTCCAGGTAGTGTTTCTGGAAGGCTCCGACAAGGTGCTGGTGCGCCGCTTTTCGGAAACCCGCCGCAAGCATCCGCTCTCCACCGGCGGAAGAATTCTCGACGACATCCAGCTTGAGCGCAAGATGCTGGCCTCGGTGAAGAGCCGCGCCGACGTCATTATTGACACCTCCGCGCTGGCGCCGCAGCAACTCAAGGAAGAGATCGCTCGGCTGATGGCCAAGCCGAGCAATGGCAGTCCGCTGTCGGTCACCGTGGTTTCGTTCGGCTTCAAACACGGGCTGCCGGTGGACGCCGACATGGTGCTGGACGTGCGGTTTTTGACCAATCCGTATTACGTGTCCAAACTGCGCCACCTGACCGGCAACGACGACGAGGTCAAGAAGTACGTCCTCAAGCAACCCAAGGCCAAGGAATTTCTCAAGCACCTGTTCGGCATCACTGATTTCTTGCTGCCCCAGTACGTGGACGAGGGGAAATCCCACTTCACCATCGGTGTCGGATGCACAGGTGGAAAGCATCGCTCCATCTGCCTGGCCAACGAGCTGGCCGGCCACCTTGAACACAAGAACTTCAAGGTGGTCGTCGAACATCGGGATATTTTCCGATGAGCCGGCTGAAGCGCGCGGCCAAGTGGCTTTACCCGGGTCTGGGGGTCAAGCGCTGGCTTTTTGTGGCGTGGCTGGGACTGCTGCTGTTTACACTGGGGATGGTCCTCTTCGTGAACTGGCGTGTCGGCTCGTGGATCGACATGAACCTCATCGGAGAGCTGCACCTGCGGGCCGGTCGCATGGCCCTTCCCTGGCTGGTGTACGTGGCGGCCATGGCGGTTGGAGTCGGGTTGATCATTTACGGGATCCGAAAGTGGTTCGCCTCGATCTATAAGGTGGTGATGCCCTATGAGTCGAAGCGGCTGGTGGATCGGATGTACGAGCGCACCGCCCTGGCCCACCGCTTCCGCATCGTGGCCATCGGCGGCGGCACCGGCCTGTCGTCGCTGCTGCGCGGACTGAAGGCGCACACCAGCAATATCGTGGCGGTGGTCACGGTGTCTGACGACGGCGGTTCCTCGGGACGCCTGCGGAAGGATCGCGGGCTGCTGCCGCCGGGGGATATCCGCAACTGTCTGGTGGCCCTGGCCGACGACGATACGCTCCTGGCGGAGCTGCTGCAATATCGTTTCCACGAGGGCGGCGATCTGGCCGGGCACAGCTTCGGAAATCTATTTCTGGCCGCGCTGACCGAGATTGCGAAAGGGGATTTCGATCACGCCATCAAGATGTCCGGCCAGATCTTGAACATCCGCGGCAAGGTTTTTCCAGGCACGCTGCACCAGACGACGCTGTGCGCGGAATACATGGACGGAACCATGGTGGAGGGCGAGTCGGAGATTCCCCGGCACGGCAAGCCCATCAAGCGCGTGTGGCTGTGTCCGGACGACTGCGAGCCGATGGACGAGGTGCTGCAGGCCATCCGCGACGCGGACGCGGTAATTCTGGGGCCGGGCAGCCTGTTCTCGTCGGTCATTCCCAACCTGCTGGTGCAGGGGATGGTGGACGCACTTGAGCGCACGCGCGGCCTGCGCATCTACGTGTGCAACGTGATGACCCAGCCCGGCGAGACCGACGAATATAAGGCGTCCGACCACTTGAAGGCGATCTACGCGCACACCGGCCGCAAGATCGTGGATGTGGCGCTGGTCAACCAGGAAGTCCCGCGCTTGCTGCTCGACCGCTACAAGGCCGAGGGCGCGTTCCCGGTGCTCGCCGACCTCGACGCGATCGAGCGCCTGGGCGTGCGGCCGGTGGCCGCGAATCTGATTAACGAGACGAATCTCGTGCGCCATGATTCGGCCCGCCTGGCGGAAGTGGTGTACGACCTGATCCTGGAATACGAGGAAAACGGCCGCCAGATCAACGACGTGCGCGGCGCCCGGCGCGGCGGATGGCTGTCCCGACGCCGGGCAAGGCCGGCGGAAGAGATTACCCGAATCTCGTCGCTATGAGGATTCCCGCGCTGCTGTATCCCTATATCATCGAGCGGTAAGTCATCGAGCGGTAAGACCTCCGCAATCTGTTGAGTTTTCGCAATATTTGCGTTTTGCGATCGTTTAACGGTCGTTACACAAACGATTCAGGTCGGGCGGGTAGACTCTGGTCAAGAGCAGAGCCAACCAGATTGCACGAGGAGTCAGACAATGCAGATGCTTACCAGCCTCAACACCAACGTTCCCGCCGCCGCGCCCAAGGCGCCCGCGGCTGCCAACACCAGCGCCCGTCCCGCCGAAGAGTCCTGGGTCACCGATGACGGCGTCAGCCTTTCTTCCGCTGACGTCGCTGGCGGCAAGGCCAACGTCCCCGCCAACGGGATGCACGTCACCTACAAGTACGACCACGGCGCAATGCGCGACATCAAGATGGGCGCGATTTGCGGCTTCGTC
>VGFD01000419.1 GCA_016868975.1 Armatimonadota bacterium
GGGCTGGGGATATTGAAGAACTGGCGCACGGTGGGGAAAGACCTCTCCGCGGCCTACGACGAGCGGGAGCACGAGACGCGCGTATTACTCGAAACCGCCGCGGAACTCTCCGGCCCGATATTGATCACCGGCGACTTCAACGCGTCCGGGCGAGATCGCGAGCTCCGCGCAATCAGCGCCAAATTTCAGAATGCATTCAATTGCAGCGGGTGGGGATTCGGGCACACCTACCACGCGCAATTTCCAGTGATCCGACTCGATTACGCGTTCGCCTCGCCGGAGCTGGCCGTCTCATCGTGCGAAGTCATGCCGTCCGTGGCCAGCGATCACCGCGCGTTGCGCACTCGCGTGTCGTTCCGATAAGCCTCGAAGGAATCCATCCAGCGCGGGTCGGCGCCGCGCAGCGCGCGGGTGTTTCCGCGCAGCGAGTCGGAAAAGGTTTCGGCCGCCATTTCCGAGGGCGACGAGCCGGCGTGATCCAGGTGGTAGGGATGGTCTGGATTGTCGCGCAGCCGCATGAACGCGGCATCCCGCTCGGCGCGGTAGGCGGCGAAGCGATGCGGCGCCAGGGTGGCGACGGCGTCCTCGTAGGCGTGGCCCAACTCGTGCAGGAGGACGTCGTGCCCGTCTTCCTGGGGACCCAGCGCGTCGGCGCGCACCACCACCGTGTTCACCGCGCCAGGATAGAAATATTGCGCGCGCGCCGCCTGCTCGATCCAGGCGTCGACCGCGCCCGCGTCGTGGACGCTGAGCCGCTGGCCGTCCTGGTATACGTAGGCGGGCACCAGCAGTCCCGCCTCGCGCGCCATCAGTCGACGATCCTGGCGGGGACCGCTCTGCGCGCGGCCGTACAGCGACTCGGCGCGGGCGATGCGCCCGCCGTTCAAGCGTTGCACGATGTCGATGAACTCGCGCTGCTGCTCGGGCGTCTGTGCGCCCGCTTCCTTCGCCAGTTCTCTCAGGGTGACCGGCATGACGTCCGCCATGTGTCCGAACATCCCGCCGCCGGCCTCGGCCAGGGCGGGGTCGACGAGGCCGTCGGTGGCCTCGTGCATGGCGCGGCGCGCCAGGGCGTCGCGCTCGGCGCGCGCGTCCGCGAGGTCGACCTGGGCGTACTGAAAGTCTTCCGAATCGGCCATGCCGGCGGCGTCCACCCGCGCCTCCAGATCGGCAATGCGCGGGCCGTAGTGGGCCTCCACGCGCACCCTGGCCACGCGCGCCCGCTCGCCCAGCGCGGCGGCGTCCGCGTAGCGGCCGAGGTCCACGGGATGCACGACCCCGGCCTCGAGCAGGCTCTGTCCCGGCTGGAGAATCACAACATGGGTACCGTTCGCGGCCAGCGTGCGCAGAACGTCCGCGGGGACCGTGCGCAGCGTGGCGCGGGCCTGCTCCAGGCTGCTCTGAGAGGGCTGACGGCCGGCCGGGCGCAGGCGCAGCATCTCCTCAATGAGAGCGTCGCGCGTTGCCGTGGTCGTGGTCGTGGTGGCAACAATCTGCGGGGCCGTCTGGGCCAGCGCGGTGGATGCGCCCGGGGCGAGAACCGAAACCGCCGTCAGCGCGCCCAGCGCCATGGCGCGCCAGCCCAGAGAGGTTTCGCGCGCGGGCTCCTCCGCCGGCGTGGCGCCGCTCAGCCGCACCGAGTCCGCCGGCTGCGGCGCGGTTGCCGTGGGCAGGGACTGCCGCGGCGCGTACGGCGACTGCAGCGTCACGGGGGTGACAGGGCGCATGGAGTCCATTGTTGGAGTATGCGCCGCCGGGCTGGAAAACTCCTTAAAACCCGGGTTCGCGGCCAGCAGCGTTGACTGCCTCGGCCGTTCGGGTTCCGTGCCCGATGGTGTATACTGTCGACATTGCTCATGTCGAGGATTCCACGTATCGAGCGCCTCGAGGGGCGCCTCGTGCTGCACACCGGCGGCACCCCCTACGAGGAGGGCTTCCAGCACGGCAGCCTGCTCCGCGACCGGGTGCGCGCCTGCTTCCTGGACGTGTGGCGGGACGGCTTCTTCCGCGGCTCTCCCCTTTTCCCCGCCTGGATCTGGCGCGCGTACGCCTTCCTCAACCGTCGCTTCCTCAGCCCCGACGATCGCGCCGAGCTCCGCGGCCTCGCCGACGGCGCGGGAATGCGCTACTCGGACGTGCTGGTGATGAACAGCCAGGGGCCGCTGGAAATCGCCCACGCCTGGCTGGGCGCCTGCAGCCAGTTCGCGGTGGGCGGGCGGCTGGTGGGGCGCACGCTCGACACGCTGGGATTCGGACGGCTGCACCGCTACGAGATGCTGCAGGTGCACCACCCCGCGCGGGGGTTCCCCTACCTCACGCCGGGCTACGCGGGCAAGGTCCTCGACGCGATCTCCGGCTGGAACGCGCGCGGCCTGCACGTCAGCCAGGACGTCGCCGAGGCGCCCCGCCCGAATCCGCTGGGGATTTACTCCGGCGCGCTGATGCGCCGTGTCGCGCAGTATTGCGCCACCCTGGACGAAGCCGCGCGGCTGCTGGCCAGCACGAGAATGGCGGCGGCCGCCAAGCACGTGCTGCTCGCCGACGGCCGCGACGCGCGCGTGGTGGATCTCTACAACGGCGCCGTCGCGAGCCGTGCCGCACGCGTGCTTGCCATCACCAATCACTTCACCTGCCTGCGGATGGGCGCGTCCATTTCCAGCCGCCTGAGGCTTGAGCGGCTAGAGCAGCTCGTCTCCGACAAGGTGGATGCGCGTGCGGCCATCGAGATCCTCACCGACAAGCTGGATCTCGCCAGCGGGCAGGTGGGCGGCCCGTCGGACAACATCGTCAACTGGGACGGCCCGCGCATCGCGCGCTTCGGCCCGTTTGCCGTGCCGCCTGATCTTGACGCGCGCATCCGCACGACGTGCGCCACGGTGAGCGACCTGTCCGCGGGGACGTTGTGGTGGGGCGGCGGGCGCGCCTACGTATCGGCCCCGGAGGATTTCGTGCCGTTCGACGTCCCCCGGCTTCTGGAGGGGTGAGGCGGCCGGCGGCGGAACCACGGCCCCATGCTCGCCTCGTATCAGCTCATCGTTCCCAACACCGTGGCCAGCCCGGCGCTGGTGCGCGACTTCGTGCACCGGCTGGCTCAATCGGCCGGTCAGGACGATGTGGCGGCCGCGTCCATGGCGGATGCGGCCGCCGCCGCCAGCGACTACGTCATCCGCTTCAGCTATCCGGAAAACCGCTTCGATGAATTGCACGCATTTTGCGACGTGACCCCGGATTCCCTGAATTTCCGGCTGACCGACCGCGGGCTGCCGCGCATCCCCCTCGAGGGCGCGGTCCCCGACGAGGAAGGCGACGCCGTGCAGCGCCTGCGCGCCGCCCTGGCCGACATGCAGGAGGTGCGATGGGAATTGCGCGGATACCATGGCAAAGAGCTGCGTTTCGGACGCCGGCTTGGGAAAGAGCCCCCCGGGGAACTCTTATCGCGTGCCGATACGCTTCGGCACCCTACCCACGCCGCGCCGGCGGCCGAGCAAGAGTATTCCGTGCGGCGGTTCCAGCCGTCTGACGCGGCCGGAATTGCCGAGCTGGTGTACCGGGTGTACGGCATGACCTACGACGACGAGGATTATTATTACCCCCAGCGGATCGTGGCGGAAAATGCGTCCGGCGCCATGCTGAGCGTGCTCGCCGTGCATCCTTCTGGCGAGATCGTTGGGCATTACGCGCTCGAGCAGCGTGACATGCCGGGGATTTTCGAGGGATCATCCGCGGTGGTGAACCCGCTGCACCGCGGAATGCACCTGATGGAAAAAATGCGCGCGACGGCCATCGAGGAAGGCCGCGCTGAAGGGCTCAAAGGGCTGATTTTTCTGCCCTGGTGCGTGCACGTGTACAGCCAGAAAGCCAACGAGCGTTTCGGCGCGTTCGTGATGAGCGTGAACCTGAACGACTCGGCGCCGGTGGCCATCGAGGGGTTCGAGGCCGAGTCGCTGGGGCAGCGCGTGTCCACCATGCTGTACTACACGCCCCTGCAGCCGCGCGCGCCGCGACCGGCCCGCGTTCCCGCTCACCTGCGGGAAATGGTGTCGCTGCTGCTGGAGCCGATGGACGGCTCGGTCCACTTCGAGGACGCCGGGGGCGAGCCAGGCGAGGGAGTGCTGCGCGTGAAAGAGCTGCCGCACGACGCGCTGGCCGAGATCACCGTGGAGGGCATCGACGCGCACAGCGGGCGCGAGCTGGAGTCTGGGGTGCAGCACCTGCTGGTGCGCAGCCGCGCAGCCACGATTTTCCTGAACGTCCCCATGGCCGATCCCGGCTGCCCGGCCCTGGTGGCCGCCGCCGAGGCGCTGGGATTCGGCTTCGTGGGGGTGGGGCCGGACTATACGGCGCGCGGGGACGCGCTGCGCTTCGCCCTGCTCGACGAGGCGCCGGATCCCGCCCACATCCACGTGTACAGCGAGCGCGGGCAGCGGCTCCTGGCGTTCGCCCTGGCCGAGCAGGCGCGGGTGCGGCGCTGAAAAACACATCTCCAGAGGAACAGCCCGACCGTGAATCGTTAACAAAACGCTCACAACTGCAGGCTTCTTCCTGATTATGATGGGGACAGGAGGCACCCATGCAAGCCATTTCCGCCGCGTTCAGCCCGACTTTCATGGCCACGCGCAGCACCAGCGCGCAGGCCACCTACGTAGAGAATTGCGATCGGCGCGTCGAGTGCCCGGTCAGCACTGAAATCCTCCAATCCCGCCTGGAGCGGCTCGCGCGCACCAATCGCAGCGCGGCCGGATCCGCGGTCGCGCTGGACGCCAGCGGACGCGTGTCGCTCATCTCCGACGCCGAGGCCGCCGATCATCCCGAGAGCCAGAAGGTGCTCCCGCTGCGCCTGGGCGCGCTGCAAACGTTCTTCCACCAGGTGGAGCGCGACGAGTCCTGGCTGCTGAGCCGCGACCCCATTTTCTACATGGACCGCGAGGGGAAGGCGCACTTGGATTACGTGAACCTCGCCGGGTTCGTCGTGGATCCGATGGGGACGGTACTGTCGCGCGCCGTCAATCCCTGGTAGCGCTCCGCGGGGTCAGGGGACAGGGGACGGCGTCGTCTCCTATCCCGCGCCAGGGGAGGACCCTGGACCTCCAACTGGGGCCAGCCCCAGACCCCAGTGGGAG
>VGFD01000420.1 GCA_016868975.1 Armatimonadota bacterium
CGGACACGCTACTCTGCGCGGTGTCAGCCACGGACACGCTATCCTGCGCGGTGTCAGCCACGGACACGCTACCCTGCGCGGTGTCACGGCGTGGCGGTGACGCTGAACCACGACCCTGGCCACCCGAGTTGATCTCCGGCCTTGCGCGGGCATGTGGTCGGATGGTATGATCGAAAAATGAAAAAAACTCGATCTCTGTCCCCTCCGCGGAAGCCCGTCAAAGCCTCCAAGCCCGTCCCCAGGCCTGTCGCGAAGGCCCCTGCCCGCAAGCCGGCCGCGCCGCGCAAGCCGGCGACCCGCAAGCCGGCGGTGTCTGGCCCGCTCTATCCCCCGACGCCGGTCGACGAGATGGCGGGGATCCTGATGATTGCGGTGGGCGTGGTCGTGACGCTGCTGGCGCTGCGTCCGGAGTGGATGGGCGCGCTGGCCCCCCTGGGCGAGTCGCTGCAAGCGCTGCTCGGGAGCGGGTTCCTGGTGCTGGCCGCCTTCGTGGTGCTGCTCGGGCTGGAGGCGTTCGCGCCGCACCAGGCGCTGGCGCTGCCCCAGCTCATGATTGCGTTTGGCGTCATGCTGCTCATCGTGGAAGTGCTGGCCGATCTCGCGGGCGGGCGCGGCGGCATGGTGGGCGCCTGGCTGGCCGGCGGCATCCGCGAGGCCATCGGGGTGCCGGGCGCGTGGACGGTGAGCATCTCCGCGCTGCTGGTGGATCTCCAGTGGATGACGCGAATTTCATTGCGCGGCCCGGTGCGAATCCTCTTCTATCCCTTCCGTCTGCTCACGCGACTGGGACGGCTGGTGGGCAAGTCGGCGTGGCAGGGATACCTGTCGCGCCGCGAGGCTGCCGCCCGAGAGCGTGCCGCCGCGCCGGCGTTCGTGGCCGCGCCATCGGTGGAGAATTTCGCGCGCACGCCGCAGCCCGACGTGGAGACGGGGAAGAAGAAACGCGGGAAGAAGGTCGCGGACGAGCCGCCCGCGGTGGATCTGTTCCCGACCTACACGCCTCCCGAGCCAGAGCCCGCGCCTGCTTCTGAGCCTGCGCCCTCGGCGCAGCCGGAGCCCGCGCGGGTCGAGGACTCCGCATTTCCCGACTATCCTCTGCCCGGCGAAGACGCCGAAGAAGAAATTCCCCCCTGGGACGACGACGAGGCGGTCGTGTCCGAAAACGGCGAGCCGATTTTCGACGATTTGCCGGAGGAAATCAAGATCGACGAGGAACCGGTCGAGGAGGAAGATATTATTCCGCCCCCGATCTGGGAAGCCGGCCGCGCCGATCAAATGGACCTTTTCGCCGCGGACGCCTTCAAGCCGCCCGTCGTGTACCAGCTTCCGCCTCTTGAATTGCTGGTGCCGCCCATCAACGGGGCCAGCGCGGAGGCCAGCGGCGCGGATCTGTCCAGGGTGATCGTCGAGACGCTGAATTCTTTCGGCGTCGCAACCCGCATCGTAAACGTGGAAAAAGGCCCCACCGTGACCCGCTACGAGCTGCAGCCGGCGCGCGGCGTGAAGGTCAGCAAGATCACCAGCCTCAACAACGACATCGCGCTGGCCCTGGCCGCTCAGGCGATTCGCATCGAGGCGCCCATTCCGGGAAAATCCGCAATCGGGATCGAAGTGCCCAATACCCGTGTCGATGCGGTGCCTTTGCGAGAAATCGTGGAAAGCCAACAATTCTCGAACGGCAAAGGGTTGATGCTGGCGCTCGGCAAGGACATCTCCGGGCGTGCAGTGGTCGCCGACCTGCTGCGCATGCCGCACCTGTTGATCGCCGGCGCCACCGGCTCCGGAAAATCCGTGTGCCTGAACACGGTCATCGTCAGCATCCTGTACCGCGCCACGCCCAAGGAAGTGCAGATGGTGATGGTCGATCCCAAGCGGGTGGAATTGTCGATCTTCGAGGGAATCCCACACCTGGCGGACACCAACGTTAATCCCAACCAGCGCATCGTGAAGGACGCCAAGACCGGCACGCTGGTGCTCAAGCAGGCGTGCGAGATCATGAACCAGCGGTTCGAGCTGCTCAGCCAGAACCGGGTGCGCAATATCGGGGAATACAACGCCAAGGCCACGGTGCCCATGCCCTATCTGGTAATTATCGTGGACGAGCTGGCGCAATTAATGCAAATCTCCGCCCGCTCGGTGGAAGGCTACCTTCAGGAGCTGGCGCAGATGGGACGCGCTGCCGGCATCCACCTGATCCTGGCGACGCAGCGTCCCTCGGTGGACGTCCTCACCGGCACCATCAAGAGCAATTTCCCGGCGCGCATTGCGTTCGCGGTGTCCGCGCAGGTGGACTCGCGCACCATCCTCGATCGCGGCGGCGCGGAAAAGCTGCTGGGCCGCGGCGACATGCTGTTTTCCCCCACCGACGCGGAATTGCGCCGCGTGCAGGGGGCGCTCATCACCCTGGAGGAGACCGAGCGGGTGGTCGACTACTGGCGCAAGCAGGAGGCGCCGGAGAACCTCACGCCGCTGTCTCTGGAAGCGAAGTCGCCCGAAGAGCTGCTCGCGCAGGGCGGAGAGTCGAGCGAGGACGAAGACCTCCTGCGCGAGGCGGTGCGCATCATTCGGGATACCCGGCTGGCGTCCGCGTCTAATCTTCAGCGCAAGCTGATGATCGGCTATCCGCGCGCGGCGCGGCTGGTCGACGAGCTGGAGGCGCGCGGGTTCCTGGGCCCGGCCAACGGCAGCAAGCCGCGCAAGATCCTGTTTCTCGAAGCGGAGTGAGACCCTGAACACGGCCATGACCCCGGACAAGATCAACGCCATCATGGTGGGGACCATCGCATGCCTGCTCATCCCGCTCGGCCTGGCGCTGCTCGGCGCGCCGCCCACGTTGTTCTGGCGAGAGCCACCCGCGAAGGCGGCCCTGTTCCTGCGAGTGGCCGGCGTGCTGGTCCTGCTGGGGGCGGTGGGCTGCTTTATGTGGTCGGGGCGGTCGCCGCGCTGAGGGCGGCCAGCTCTTCCACCACGTGGGACAGCTCGGTCACCAGGAGAATGAACGACGGCCTGTGGGCCGAGTCGTCAGGAAGCGGAGAGCGGTAGGCGTCCACCAGCGAGCGGTAGTACCACAGCGTCTCCTCGCGGGAGGCGGTGAAGCGGTCCCAGAGGGCGGCGCCCACCAGGCGGAAATCCTCCAACAGCGTGCGCGCGTTGTGCAGCTTGTCGGAGGCGCTCACCAGTCGGACGCTGCGCCCGGCCTCGCGGACGTGGGCCACGTAGCGCACCTTGCGCTCGCGCCAGGGCGGCTTTGGGATCACGTCGGCGTCGGTGCAGCCGTCGACGATGTCCACCACGACCTCGCCAAACTTCGCGCGGATTTCGCGCCGCGTGCGGTCGCCTCCCTGGTCTTCGATGGCGTCGTGAAGCAGGGCGGCGATGCACTCGTCCTCGGTGCCGCCGTGCTCCATCACCAGGCCGCACACCGAGAGAAGGTGGCTGAAGTAGGGGACGTTGCTTCCCTTGCGCACCTGGCGGCCGTGCAGCCGGCACGCGTATTCCAGGGCGTCGACGAAGCGCTCGGAGTACATTGCCGGCAGGCTTCCCGCCGGAGGGAAGCCTCTCCTCCAATCGGAACTCTTACCGAGCATGCACGAGACGGCGTTCCTGAAGGACACCATCGTCCAATTCGTGACCAGCGAGCACGGCTATTTCGCGTATTCGGCGCAGGGCCGATCGCTTACTATAGTGCGCGCGCACAGCTACCAACCGGAGATTGTCGATGAGGAAGAATACCACACCTGGCTGTGGGTGGAGAGCCTGGACGGATTTTACGTGCTGCGCCAGCAGATCGTGGCCCACGAGCCGAAGGAGTGGACTATCGTGGCGGAAATCATCCCCGCGGAGCGCTACGCATTTTTCATCGAGTTTCTCGATCATCTCCCGGAATTCGTGGCCGCGCTATGAGCCTCCAGCCGGACGATTATTACATCGAAAACGGCCTCTACGTGTTTACCGAGCGCTACCTGATGCGCCGCGGCTGGTGCTGCGGCAACGGCTGCCGCCACTGCCCGTACGGGTACGAAAAGGTTCCGCCCCAACGACGCGCCACGCTGCCGCCGCCACGGCCGTATTTTGCGGTGCAGGAGTAGAGCCAGATGACGCGGCGCATTTGTGCTCAGGTATTGGAAGCAATCGCCTTCTCCCAGTGGCCGTGTTCTATGGCGGGACGTGAGTACAGCGCAGGAACAATGGCCCCGCGGCCAGGAAGTAACAACTATGCAACTGACCGTTGAGATCGACCGGGAGTCCGATGGCCGCTGGATAGCGGAGATCCCCGAGCTTCCCGGCGTCATGGCCTATGGTGCTACGAGACGCGATGCGGTGGCACACGTACAGGCGTTGGCGCTGCTCTCCATTGCAGATATGCTTGAGCATGGTGAGCTCGAGCCGACGCCGGCGATCACCTTTCAGGAGTCGGAAGCGGCTTGAACCATTGGTCCACCGATATATAATCACTCCACGCCCATCATTTTCGCGCGGATGCGGCTGATGCGCTGCAAAACGTCTTCGCGCATCACTTCGTCCATCTGCATGCCCAGGCAGCGCTCCAGGGTTTCCAGCGCGCGGTGCACGTCCCCGGCGGATTCGAATACCAGGGCGAGGCTGTGCACCGGATCGACGTTGCCGGGACCCAGCTCGTAGGCGCGCACGAACGCCTGCGCTGCCTCGTACGGCCGTCGTGCCGCCGCCAGCGCGAGGCCCGCGATGTGGTGCAGCGCGCCGTCGCGGGGGAATTTCGTCTGCGCCTCGGCTACCACCTCAAGCGCCTCCTCCGGACGTCCCCACTCGGTGAGCACCTGGATCTGCACCCGGTAGGTATCCGGGTCCTCGGAAAATTTCAGCGCCTTGCGCAGCGACAGCGCGGCCGCTTCCATGAATCCCTCGCTGTACAGGGCCAGGGCGTTCTGCAAATATAATTCGTGGCGGTACACTGGATCGTGGCCGGAAACGTGCACCGCCTGGCGCAGCACGTCGAGGCCTTCCTGCACGCGACCCGACTCGATCATGATGAGCCCGTGCTCGAGCAGCACGTCAGCCTCTTCGGGCGCCATTTCGACGGCGCGCGCCATGGTTGCGAGCGCGCGCCCGAGATCCCCCTTGCGGCGGTAGCAGAGCGCC
>VGFD01000421.1 GCA_016868975.1 Armatimonadota bacterium
CAGGCCATCGGGAGAAGCGTGGAAAAGGGGACCCCCATGCCCTCCATTCCCGCCATGGCCCAGGTGTGGCAGCCCATGCAGGACGCGCTCAAGCTGGTCACTTCGGGGAAGGTGGCCGCTCCGGATGCGCTGCGCGAGGCGGTGGAGCGCATCGAGACCAACGTGCGGATGATGAAGCGATGACCGATCGCGCGCGCGGCATGTATCCCTACTGGTTCGTGCTGCCGGCGTTGCTGAGCGCGACGGTGGCCACCTTCATCCCGACGCTGTACACGTTCTACCTGTCGTTCACCAACTGGAGCCTGTACCATTTTCACGACTATCACTGGGTGGGGCTGCGCAATTACGCGGATATCCTGTTCGGCTCCGAGCTGGGGATATTTTTACGCGTCTTCGTGTGGACCATCGCATGGTCGGCGATCAGCGTGTTCGGATCGCTGGTGGTCGGGATGATCTACGCGATGCTGCTCAACCGTAAGGACGTCTCGCTGCGGGAATTCTACCGCACCGCGTTGATCGTGCCGTGGGCCATGCCCAGCTTCATCACGGTGCTGATGTGGGGCGGCTTGATGGACAGCGAGTTCGGCCAGCTCAACCAGTTCGTGAAAGGACTGGGCGGCACGCCGGTGCCCTGGCTGACCGATCCCGGGTGGGCGCGCTTTTCGGTGCTGCTGGTCAACATCTGGCTCACGTTTCCGTTCATGATGTCGATCACGCTGGGCGCGCTGCAGAGCATTCCGGGCGACCTGTACGAGGCCGCGGATATCGACGGCGCCAGTCGTCCCACCCAGTTCTGGAAAATTACCCTGCCCATGCTGCGCAACGCGCTGGTGCCAGTGATCATCACTTCGTTCGCGTTTGCGTTCAACAATTTCATCGGAATTTATCTGTTGACCAGGGGCGGTCCACCGGTGCCGGGCGGCGGCGAGGCTGGCGCCACGGACATCCTCGTGTCGTACACCTTCAAGCTGGGCTTCAACCTGAGCCAGTACGGCCTGGCCAGCGCGTACGCGGTCCTCATTTTTGGTCTGATCGGCGGCTTGAGCCTGATCAATTCGTCGTTGACTGGAGCGTTCAAGGATGCGTAGAGCGCTCGGTCCCCTGCAAATGCTGATCCATGTGGTGTTGCTTGCCAGCGTGGTAATCTTGCTGATGCCGGTATTCTGGGTGGTGCTGGCCTCGCTGCGGGAATTCGGCAGCCTGTACGGGGGCGGGGAGAGCGGCCCGGTGTCGCTGAAGAACTACGGGAAATTATTGACCACCTCGCAGTTCATGCTGTGGGTGCGCAACAGTCTCTTCGTGTGCGGACTGTCCGCGTTTCTCTCGCTGTGCTTCACCACCACGGCCGGCTACGCGTTCGCGCGCTTCCGCTTCGCGGGCCGCAACCACGGGCTGATGACCCTGATCATCCTGCAGATGTTTCCCGCCATGATGGCGATGTGGGCGCTCTACCTGCTGCTTGATTTCCTGGATCTGTGGACCGCGGGGTGGGTGGGCTTCAACCTGCTGGGCCTGGTGCTGGTGTACACCGGCGCGAACGTCCCGTTCAACACCTGGATGATCAAGGGCTACCTGGATAACGTCCCCAAAGAGCTCGAGGAGTCGGCCTGCATCGACGGGGCGACGCCCTGGCAGACGTTCCGCCTGGTGGTGCTGCCGCTGATGGGTCCGATTCTCGTGGTGGTGTCGCTGTTGACGTTCATCGGGGCCTACAACGACTTCCTGATCCCGTCCATCATCCTGCAGGACGACTCGCAGTACACGCTGGCCGTGGGGCTGCGCTCGTTCATCAGCGGCCGCTACGACACCAACTGGACCGAGTTCGCGGCCGCCTCGGTGATGGGCGCGCTGCCGATTCTGGTGCTGTTCCTGTCGCTGCAGCGCTTCCTGGTGGAGGGGCTCACCAAGGGCGCTGTGAAGGGTTAGCCCGTGCGATCAAAAGGTTGAGCCCCAGGAACCTGTTGCGCAGCGCGTAGTTTTCATCGAGACCGAAACCCTCCGGCTTTTTGTCGGTGTCCAGATGGGTGCCGAAGAGGCGGTCCCAGATGGTGAGCATCGATCCGTAATTCTTGCCGTAGGCCGACGGGTGGTTCACGTGGTGCCAGCCGTGGAAGTGGGGATTGTTGACGACGCGGTTGACCGCGCGCGCCCACCGACTCGACATGGGGAAGTCGAAGTTCGAATGGCGCCACGCCCCGCTGATCCAGCGGACGGTGACGTAGGAGACGAGCACCGGGAGCGGGGTGCCGCTGCTGTAGACGAAGTGCACGAACAGGTACTCGTAGAGCGATTCCACCGGGTGCGCGCGCTCAGCCGAGCTGGCGTCCATCTTCTCCGTCGAGTGATGGACGCGGTGAAACGTCCACATGAACGGGAAGGCGTGCTCGGCGCGATGAACCCAGTAGACCAGCAGGTCGTCGACAAGAAAGATGGCGATGAACTGCCAGACCGGGTCCATCCCCTCCAGCTTGAACAGCCGCGGCACGTTTCCATGGTGTTGGAAGTACCAGATGTCCAGGTGGAAGATCAGTGGCAGAATGAGGAAGAGCTTGACCGCGTGGAGCCACAGGTTGACCCCCGCGTTGAGCAGCGTGTCCTTGCTCCAGGTGGGCTGGGGGTTACGCGGGTAGAATCGCGCGCCCCAGATGAAGACGATGAAGATGAACCACTGGAGCCCGATAAAGTAGAACCGTTCGATGCCGCCCACCTCGGAGTCTTCAAGTTCGAAACAATTTCGGCGGTAATGGGGGAGGCGCCTGCGGCAACCATCAAAGCCTGCGGCAACCATCAAAAAGGGAGCGGTCTTCACCGCTCCCGGGCTGAAAAGTGACGGCTTCCGGCGCTATGACTTCGGCGGGTTCTTCGCCTGTTCCAGCAGGTACTGGACTTCCGGGTTCGAGGGGTTGATCTTCAGCGAAGCCTCGAACGCCTCGGTGGCAAGCTCGTATTGCTTCTGCTTCATGTAGACCTTGCCCAGCAGGATGGGGGCGTGGTAGCCCTGGGTGAGGCCTCGCGGGTCGAGCTCCCAGCATTTCTTGAGGTTCTCGATGCATCGGTCGTAGCGGGCCATGTCGTAGCACGCCGAGGCGACGAACCAGTAGCCGTCGGGATAGGTGGGGGCCTTTTGTACGATCTGCTCAAAAAATGTCAGCGCTTCGGACGGCTTCTTCTCGTCGTTCATGATGATGTCGCCCACTCGCTCTAACGCCATCAGGTCTTCCGGGTTGGCGCGCAGCGCGTTCAAGAAATATCCCTTGGCGCGCGCCATCATGCGGCGCTGATAAAACACCAGGCCGAGCCCGCAGTTCGCGATGGACAGGTTGTTGTCGATGGTAAGCGCCTGCTCGAATGCCTTCTGCGCCTGATCGAGCATCTGGGGCTCGCGCATGGAGCGCGAGATGTAGCCGATGCCCAACTGGGCCAGGGCCACCGCGTCTTTATTGTTGGATTGCACCGCCTTCTGCTCCAGGTTGTAGAGCACCGAGCGCATGTCGTTGCGCTTGATGTAGCAGTGAATCAGGTAGTGCAGGGAGAGCGTGTCGCGCGGGTCCTGCTCCATGATCTTGTGGAACGACTCGATGGCCTGCGGCCACTGCTGCTGGTAGTACTGCTGCAGCGCGGTGCTGAACTCGGCGCCGGCGTAGTTGGTGCCGGCATGCGCGCCGCGCGACAGCGTCAGCGCCAGCGCGACCACAAGAATCAGGGCTCGAAAAATCTTCATGGAATTCACCTCGGTGGGGTTTGTCGCGGGCAGGGCCAGATCTATTGCCCTCCAAGTCCCGCCAGGGACGGTCGCCCTCCAAGTCCCGCCAGGGACGGTCAACCAGGGGAGTCCGCCGGAGGCATGAGGTTGGGAGGCGAGCCGACCCCTGACTTAAAGACAATTCGCCTGCGATTCGTGCCGGGAAGCCAGGATCCCTTTAGTGGGGGGCCCAGGGTCAAGATCCTACCGCTCGCCGCTCAGCTTGCTCCACTCGGCCAGCACCACGGCCACGTAGTTCTGGGTTTCCGCATAGGGAGGCACGCCGCCGTAGTGGGTGACCGCGCCGTAGCCCGCGTTGTAGGAGGCAAGCGCGAGCTTCATCTGCTCGCGCTTCTTCTTGTGCTTGAAGCGATCGAGCTGCAGCTTGAGGTAGCGGACGGTTCCCTGGATGTTCTGGTACGGCGTCCCTGGATCCACGTGCAGCTCGCGTGCCGTATCGGGCATGAGCTGGCCCAGGCCCTGGGCTCCGGCCCCCGACACCGCATGCGGGCGGAAGGCCGACTCGCAGGCCACCACGGCCACCACGAAGCGTGGATCCACGCGGAACAGGTGGCTGTAGTACAGGATGCTGCGCACGATGGTGTCCAGCTCGCCGGCCTTGAGGCTGGGGTTGTAGCTGCGGATCACGCGCCGATATGCGTTCAGGTAGGCGTCGTTGCCGTAGTAGACCTGCTCGTAGCGGGTTCCGCTGGAGGTGGGCGTGGGCGCCGCGGTCTGCATCGTTGTCCGATAGGTGGTCGGCGCCGGCCCGTGGATGCGCAGGGTCTTGATTTCCTCAGCGGCAGCCGGACCGGCCGTCCATAGCCAGCCCGCCGCGAGTGCGGCCAACAACAGTGATCGCTTCATGCGTCCCATCCTTTATCCATCAGCCCGGCGGCCAGGAGAACGTCCGCCCGCCCAGCAAGTGAAAGTGCAGGTGGAAGACGGTCTGTCCGGCGCTCTCTCGACAATTGTTTACCACGCGATAGCCTTCGTCGGCCAGTCCCACCTTCTCAGCCACCGCGGGGATGGTCGCAAGAACCCGGCCGAGGATTTCCGCGTCCTCCGCGGAGGTCGCTTGCAGGTGCTCGAGGTGCCGGGTGGGGATCACCAGCACGTGCACCGGCGCCTGGGGATTTGTGTCATTGAAGGCGACCACGTGCTCGTCGCGGTACACTTCGCTGGCCGGGATCTCGCGCGCCGCGATCTTGCAAAAAATACAGTCCATGCTCTTTTTACCGCCTGTAAGCAGGCTCATTCCGTATTGCCGCGGATCTGGAGCGTCTGACGCTCGCCTCGCAGGTTCACCACACCGGTGATGAGGTACCGCCCGGGGCTGACCGGCTCGCCGTTCGAGTCGATCTGTTCCCAGT
>VGFD01000422.1 GCA_016868975.1 Armatimonadota bacterium
GGGCGCGCTCTTCGGCGCGTTCCTTGCGCTGTACGTGACCACCGGCATGCTGTCACTGATCTTCGGACTGGTCCTCTTGTATTCGGCCTGGGTTTCCGGACGGCCGCAAGATGACAGCGGAAAAGTCGACGATCCACCGGATCCGCTTGCCACGAAGCTGCGCATGGACAGCGAGTATCCCACGCCCGCGGGCCGCGTGGCGTACCACGTGCACAACGTGCCGGCCGGCTACGGCCTGATGTTTGTGGCCGGCGGCCTGTCCGGGCTGCTGGGTATCGGGTCCGGCGCGGTCAAGGTGCTGGCCATGGACCAGGCCATGCGGCTGCCCTTCAAAGTGTCCACCACGACCAGCAATTTCATGATCGGGGTGACCGCCGCGGCGAGCGCCGGAATTTATTTAAACCGCGGCTACATCGATCCAGGGCTGGTCATGCCGGTCACCCTCGGCGTGCTGGCCGGCGCGATACTGGGCGCCGTGATTCTGGAGAAATCGAAGCCGAACTTGCTGCGCAAGATCTTCACCCTGGTGGTGCTGGCCCTCGCTGTGCAGATGATTTACAACGGAATCGCGGGGAAGCTGTAATGCGCTGGACCGATCAGCAGATCGAGGAATTCATCGGCGTCCTGCTCCGGGTGGGGGTCACCATCTCCGCCGCGGTGGTGTTGCTCGGGGGGATTCTCTACCTGCACCGCCACGGGTCCGAGCCCGTCCACCTGCACATCTTCCGCTCAGAGCCGAAGGATCTGCGCGACATCGTGGGGATTCTCCGCGACGCCGAGGCGGATCGGGCGGTGGGCATCATGCAGTTGGGCGTGCTGTTGTTGATCGCCACGCCCATTGCCCGGGTGGCGTTTTCGATTTTTGCTTTTCTCGCGGTGCGCGACCGCTTTTATGCGGGCGTGACCGCATTCGTTCTACTCGTGCTGTTGTACAGCATCACCTTTGGACGGTAGTCATGGATCGCACGCGTCTTGAGAAACTGCTGGCCGAAGAAGAAGCGCTCTTCGTGCAAAGCCATCCCCGCTCGCACGCGCTTTTCGAGCGGGCGCGGGAGTCGCTCCTCGGAGGAGTGCCCATGAACTGGATGGTGCGCTGGGCCGGACGCTTTCCGGTCTTCGTGCAGGAGGCGAAGGGCGCCCACTTCATCGACGTGGACGGGAATCGCTATCTCGATCTCTGCCTCGGGGACACCGGGGCGATGACCGGCCACGCCCCCACCGCCACCGTGGAAGCCGTGTCGGCCCAGGCCGCGCGCGGCATCACGTACATGCTGCCGACCAGCGACGCCATCTGGGTTGCGGAAGAGATGCAGCGCCGCTTCGGATTGAAATACTGGCAGTTCACCCTGACCGCAACGGACGCAAATCGTTTTGCGATTCGTCTCTCGCGGATGGTGACCGGCCGGGCCAAAATCCTCGCCTTCAACTACTGCTATCACGGCACCGTTGACGAGACGTTCGCAACGCTGAAGGACGGGAAGGTGCGGGCGCGGTCCGGCAATATCGGTCCGCCCGTCGACCCGTCCCTGACCACGAAAATCGTGGAGTTCAACGATATTCCGGCAATTGAAGCCGCACTGGCGCCGGGCGACGTGGCCTGCGTGCTGGCCGAGCCGGCCATGACCAACGTGGGCATCATCCACCCCGAGCCCGGTTTCCACGACGCGCTCCGCGAAATCACGCGGCGCACCGGCACGCTGCTCATCCTCGACGAAACCCATACGATCTGCACCGGACCCGGTGGATATACGGCGGCCCATGGCTTGCGGCCGGATCTCATCACGCTGGGCAAGCCGATTGGCGGCGGGGTTCCGGCCGCGGTCTACGGGATGAGCGCGGAAGTCGCCGCGCGCGTGCAGGAGCGCATGTCCCTCGACGAAGCGGACACCGGCGGCATCGGCGGAACGCTGGCCGGCAACGCGCTGTCAATCGCGGCGGTGCGGGCTACCCTGGAACACGTCCTCACGGATGCGTCGTACCAGCGCACGATTCCCATGGCGGAGCGCTTCGCGTCTGGCGTCGAGGAGGTCATTGCCGAGCACGGTCTTCCATGGATTGTGAAGCGTCTCGGCTGCCGCGTGGAGTACTGGTTCCGCGCCACCCCTCCACGCAATGGCGGCGAGGCGGCGGCCGTGGTGGACGTCGACCTGGACCGCTACATGCACCTCTTCGCCCTCAACCGCGGTATTCTGATGACGCCGTTCCACGCAATGGCGCTCCTCGCACCGGACACCCGAGAGGAGGACGTCGACCACCACACCCGCGTGTTCCGCGAGGCGGTCCAGACGCTGCTGGGGAAGGTGGAGAGCGCAACGTGAGTCCCGTCAGAGCTTCGGTTCAGGGGAAGGAAGGTTTGAGCCTCCTCCGAATCAGGGTAGGCTCTTCAAGCGGGCCTGGCGTCCGAGCGCCGCGCTTGAAAATTCTAGAAGTTGAGGCTGCATTTCGATGAAATACACCGCCCGCGCGTGGAACCTTACCCTTGACGGCATCAGCCAGGAGCAGCTCGAGCAGCACTACAAGCTGTATCAGGGCTACGTGACCAACACCAACCTGCTCAACGATCAGATCGCCGACCTGCTCGCCAGGGGCGAGGGCAAGACCCCGACGGTGGCCGAGCTGCGCCGCCGCTTCGGCTTCGAGTACAACGGCATGCGCCTGCACGAGTTCTACTTCGACAACCTGGGCGGCAAGGGCGCGCTCGACGCCGGCTCCGAGCTGGGCAAGAAGATCGCCGAGACCTGGGGCTCCCTGGAAGCCTGGCAGGCCGACTTCCAGGCCACCGGCGCGATGCGCGGCATCGGCTGGGCGATCCTGTACGAAGATCCGACGACCGGCGCGCTGCAGAACTTCTGGATCAGCGACCACGAGAACGGCCATCCCGCCGGCTTCCTCCCCATCCTCGTCATGGACGTCTGGGAGCACGCCTACACGGTCGACTGGAAGCCCACGGAGCGCCCCAAGTACATCGAGGCCTTCTTCAAGAACGTGAACTGGCAGATCGTCGCGCAGCGCTACCAGCAAGCCCGCTCAATGGCCCACGCGTAGCGGCGCGTGAAAATGGGCGCCTCCCGGTGGGGGGCGCTTTTTTTTTGCGCGCCCGGCATCTGAGTTTCAGTAGACGTCGCCACGAGGGCCGATGTAGAGAACTCGAATCCGCTTCCGGTCGACGTCGACCTCGACGATCACCCGGAGCCCGCCAGCGCGGGCTTTCCACTTCCCCTTCAGGGGGCCGTGGAGTGGATCCAGATGGCGGAACGGGTCGCTTTCAAGTTTTTCAAAACACGCTTGAAGTCCGCGACGCACGGCTTCCGGAGAAGTATCTGGAAGGCTGCCGGGTCAGCCGTACGTCAAACACCCTGAACGACCTCTCTCCAGGGGATGCCGTCGTCGCCCTCGGCCTCCCTCAAGGCCTGTTGGAACTCCTCATCCGCAAGGACCTCGTACTCCTCCACGTATTCGCGGAGCACGACCTCGATCAAGTTGTTCAGGCTCCTGTGCTGGGCCCGCGCGAGGTTGCGCAACGCCTTGAGGAGCCCCTCGTCGAGGCGAATCGATCGTGGCGTTGTCTCAGCCATGGGGAACCTCCTTCCGCTTGCCATTGTAATACAATTGGGGCTACATCTACGGAAGTACTTTGGGAAGCAAGAATTCCAGATGCGCTCTTACCTCGCGGTTAGAGTTAGAAGCCCGGCGTGCTGGGCAGGCGGACGATCTTGTTGCGTCCGCGCTCCTGGAGGATATAACCGGCATACGGGTGCCCGTCGCTCTTCACCGCGTCCGCGCGGGTGCGGGGCGCGGCGCCGCGGATCTCGTCGGAGCGCATGTGGTAGCCGATGGCCTCGATCGCGAGATCGCGCGCCTCATCGTCAATGGGCTCCCAGAGGCGGTGAAACAGCGAGCCGTCCGCCGCGAATCCCAATGTCAAGGTGCCCTGCAACTCGGTGGAGGCGGTCGGGCCGATGGCGACGTCCTCGGTGTAGCCGTAGCGCACGAAGGTCTCGCCCTGCTCGTTCTTCCAGGTGGCCTCGGACTTCAGCGGCGCCTGCGCTGGGATGCCCACCGCGAGCCGGTGGGTGGCCAGCCAGGCATCTGGGTCCCGCGCGTCGATTTTCAACGCCGGCACTTCCTGCGATGCAGCCTGCGCCGGCCGGATTCCCCGCGCCGCGAACACCTGCGTGATGAGCGCGCGGTTCGCGCTGCCGAAGTAGCGCTCGTCGGCGCTCACCATGGCGTCGGCCATCTGCTTGTACTTCTTCATGCGGTTGGGCCCCAGCTCGACGGTGCGCGCGAACAGCGGCAGCATCACGTCGCGCATATTCAAAAGGGCCTCGCGCGGGGACTGTCCTTCGGCGCGGTAGCGGTCCACCAGCCCGGCCATGACGTCCCACACGGCGCCGGTGAACAGGCGGCTGAAGTTGTGCGGCTCCTTGCCAAGCTGATTTTCGTCCTCGGGGCGGTCCGGAAGCCCGCTGGGATTGGAGTAGCGCAGCGGGTTGTTGGCGTTGCGGATGGTCCAGTTGGCGGGCTTCTGGCCGTCGAAAACGGTGTCGTTGATGCCCCGCGACAGCTCCTCGGCGAGGCCCGCCACCACGTTGTCCTGGCGGAGGTCGCCGGAGGTCTGCTCTATGACGCGGTCGATCACGCGATCGTCTTGCAGCGCGGTGAGCATCGCGGCAACGTCCCCGAACGACTCGTGGAACGCCTCGCACTCCACGCCGCCGAACCAGCCCAGCAGGCCGGGCTTCATCCCGTCGAGGATGGCGTGGCCCGCCTCGTGGCTGACCACGTCGAGCGACTCGCTTGCGTGGATGGTCTTGCCGAGCTTCGGATCGTTGCCGTCGTAAAAATTGATGGACTCCGACAAGCGGCTGTAATATGCGTTGAAGCCGTCGCCCGCGTGGGGATGGACTTCCAGCGGCCCGCGGAACGCCCAGGGGATGGAGTGTCCGACACCCTGATCGAACAACGTGAGGGTGCGGTCGGTCACCGCAAACGAGGCGGATTGCTGGAAGCCGCGGCTGCCCTGGGGAAACAGGAAGTTTCCGTCCGCGTCCGGAGCCTGCACGCGCCCG
>VGFD01000423.1 GCA_016868975.1 Armatimonadota bacterium
TCCCAATATCTGGGCCGCGGCCGACTACGTGCGGCGCTGGCCGCAGGCCTATCTGCAATTCAGGCGGCTGATGGATTCCTTCCATCCGATGATCGACCGCAACGTGCCGGAATCGGAATACAATATCCGCCTGGGATCCAACAGCCATTCCGACGAGCCGATGTTCGGCGCGATGTACGCATCGTATTTCGATCCGCTGGGGACGGCCGAGGCTATGGTCCACGAGATGGCGCACAACAAATTACGCGGGCTCGGAGTGTACGTGGAATGGGCGCAGCGGATCATCACCAATCCGCCGGACGAATTGTTCGAAAGCCCCATCCGCAAGGACGTGCTGCGGCCCATGACCGCGGTGCTGCACGCGCAGTATTCGTTTATTCACGTGACCCAGCTGGATCTGAAAATGATCGCGGCGGAGACCGACGAGACGATGATCCCAAAAATGCTCTTCCTGCTGGCGGCCAACGTGCCGCGCATGGAAGAAGGCTTCGACGAGATGCGGCGCAATGCAAAATTGGACGCGACCGGCGAATTGTTCATGGACGCGTTCAACCGCTGGTCGGATAAAGTGATCGAAGAGGGAAATCGGCTGCTCGAAAAGCACGGAGTGGCCAAGCACGCGACCATGAGGGTGACGGCCAATGACTGACATCAGGCTCGAGGAACAGTTCGAGGAGCTGCTGGCCGGATGTACGCCGGCCATGCAATTCCTGGCACACGAGGCGCGGCAATTGATCCTGTCGGTGCAGCCGGACGCGCACCAGGAAGTCCACGGATCGTGGGGCGGCTACCTGCTGTTCCGCGGCGCGGCGGACGCCGGCAACACGGTGTGCTGGGTGACGGCGCACAAGAAGCACGTGTCCATCGGGTTTTCGCAGGGGAACACCCTGTCGGACCCGGCCGGGCTCCTGGAGGGCGGCGGCAAGCACTCGCGACACGTGAAACTGAAGAAGCCCGAAGACGTGGCGCGGCCCGAGCTGCGCGCGCTGGTGAAAGCGGCCTGGGCCGATCAGCCCGCGCCGTCCGTGCTGCAGGACGCCCTGGAGAAGGTGCGCGCGCTTTGCCTGGCACTGCCCGAGACGTCCGAGACGGTGTCCCACGGGCACCCTACCTTCTGGGCGGGAAAGAAGACATTTGCCGTGTACGGCCTGTACTCACCGTCGATCGCGTTCAAGGCGGGCACCGAGATGCACCTCGAGCTGGACGGCGACGCGCGCTTCTCCCCTACCCCCTATATGGCGCACGGCGGCTGGCTGTCCCTGCGGATCGACGCGCACACCGACTGGGAGATGGCGCGCGACCTGCTGCGGCACAGCTACTGGCAAGTCGCGAGTGGGAAGCTGCGAAAGGCACTGATGGGGGGTCCAGGGGGCACGGAAGGCGACTCCCCCTTGATCAGACCGGTGAAGGCGGGGAAATCCGGTCGCTGAGCGCGAAACACTACCGTCCCGATGCTGAACAAGACCGACCTCTACCCTTCGGTTTCCGCACAATCCCCGGCGGTGCATGCGCCCCCTGCCAGCGGCGCGGCCAGCGAGCGGATCATGCGGGCGCGGGCGTCGACAATGCCGGGCGCCGACGGGGTCGACCGCGCGGAAATGTTCGACGAGGTGGCCATGGACGTGCACCCCGCGGACGCTCTGGTGGCCTCGACCATGGAGAGCCTGCTCAACCGCGTCCACCGCAACGAGAAGATGCGCCAGGTGGACGCGGCCTTCACGCTGCTGCTGGCCCTGAAGGCCAGCGGATCGTTCGTGTACGACCACTGCGTGCGGCTGATTGAATTGTCGATGGAGCTGACTCGTGAACTGGGTCTGGAGGGCACCGAAGAAGAGGCGGAAACCGAGCTGGGCCTGATTTATCGCGACTGCGGCGAGGCTTCGTATTTTCTGAGCAAGCAGCATCCCGAGGAGCAGGAGGCGCTGGTCGCCTACCTCGGCGGCACCGACATCGCGCAAAAGGCGATGCTGCACGACGTGGGAAAAATGGAAATTCCGCGCCACGTATTATACAAGCCGGGCGCGCTGAATGACGATGAAATTGCCATCATGCGCCGCCATCCGCTGTGGGGCGCGGCGATATTGCAGGAAATCCCCTCGCTCGCGCACGCGGTGCCGGTCACGCTGCACCACCACGAGCGCTGGGACGGCGACGGCTATCCCCACCGGCTGGCCGCGGAAAACATCCCCCTCTCGGCGCGCATCGTCTGCGTGGTGGACGCGTTCGACGCGATGATCAACGACCGCCCGTACCGCAAGGCGCTGCCGGTGGAGGAAGCCGTCTCGGAAATTCGCGCGCTGGCCGGGACGCAGTTCGATCCCTGGATCGCGGCGGCTTTCTTGCAGACCATCAGGCGCTGATCATCAGGACCAGCGCGGTCAAACCGCCGCCCGCGAAGGCGCCCGCAACCGCCTGGGCAAGGGTGTGCCGCTGGCGGGCCAGCCGCGACCATCCCACGAGCAAAATGAGCAGCGCCAGCCAGAGGGCTTTCACACCGAAAACCCAGCCGAGAACCACAACGCTTCCGCTGAGGACGCCGGTGTGCATGCTGATTTTCCACGATTCGTTCACCGCGGCAAATAATAATCCGGAGGCAACGTAGGCCCAGCCCATGGCGACGACGACGCGGTGGGCGCCCATATTTTCCAGCGTGACCGTGGAAATGATGGCCGCCGCGATGGCGACCGCGAATATCGGTCGCCGCTGTTCGCGGATGGCCGCGTGAATATCGGTGGCGCGGCCGCTGCGCACGAGGAGCATGGTAAAACCCAGAGGGATCAGCGAGCAGAACGTCATGGCGACCGCTGCCTGTTCCACGGCGGCACTGGCGTCGGGTGTGAGGTGCACGACGACGATCCCCGCGGTGGCGGCGGCCACCAGGTAGGGGCTGAGCAGAACGGAAAACGCCCCGGCCAAAACTGCCAGGGCGTTCCTATCAGACCTTGACGTAGTAGTTGGCCTGGCTGGCGATGTAATCGGCCAGCGAGATGACCATCTCGGCGGGATCCTTCGGGGGCGTCGGCTCCGGCCAGTTCCACGCGGCCATGTGCATGTCGATGTACTTGCGCACGCCTTCGCTGACCTTGCCGCCGCTGGGATCCAGCTTGCGGACGAACTCGGCGCCCACGTGGGCGTGCTCGCGGGTGGTCCACTGTCCCCACTCCAGCTTCTGGCCGGGCTGCCACTGGTTGATGGCGTCCATGGAGACGAATTTGCAGACGTCGTGGAGCGAGAGGCCCATCAGGATCTCGTCGCGGTTCTTGCCGTCAATTCCGTAGTAGTCGCACAGGTGGGCGGCCATTTCCATGTTGCGGCGGGAGTGGAGCACCAGTCCGCCGCCCGGATACTTCGCCGTCTCGTCCGGGGTAGGCCGCTCGTGGCGGGGCACCACGTCGACGTAGCGGGTTTCGTCCGCGGGGTGATACTTGCCCGTGGAGGACGAGGGCGAGGAGTAGAAGCCTTCCGGCGCCTGCTCAAGAATATCGGTCAGGAGCGCTTTGAGCTGCGGATCCTGGACCATGTCGATCATTTCCTGCTTGTAGCGCGGCACGTTCTGCGGGACGGTCGTCTCGGCGGCCTTCGCCACGGCGAGGCGCTTCTTGAAGACCCGCTCGTAGGACAGCGGCGCGGGGTTGATGTCGAATACGTTGCGCCGCTCCAGGAACGCGGCCAGCGAGCCCATGTGCTCGGCCTCGTCCATGTCGGCGCTGTAACGCGGCTCTATCTTCGCCTCGAGGGCGTCCTTGTAGGCGTCAAGAATGGCGGTTTTGCGCTTGCCGACCCAGTTGTGCTTCTCGTCGGGATGGTAGTTGCCGTTGTACCAGGTGAAAAGGTCGTGCGCCACGCCGACGCCGTAAGGCTCGTCGGAGGCGACTTCCTGGAAGTCGGGCAGGTCGGGACACTTCGCCAGGCTGCGATTGTCCCACAGGTTGTCGAAGAAATTGGTCATCGCGGGACCGACGCTCTTGGAGATGACTTCCACGCTGGCCTCGTGGTTGACGGTGAGGCCCTTGTAGGTGAAGTTGGCGCTGCCCACGATGGCGGTGTCGTCGTCGAACATCGCGACCTTCGCGTGCAGCTTCTCCTCATTCTCGAGGTCCACTTTGAGCCAGCGCGTCTCGATGCCGGCTTCCTTGAGCTGCTTCTCGGCCTTGAGGTTGACCCACGACATCGGCTTGCCCGGTTCGAGCATCACCTTCACGTCGACGCCGCGCTTCTTGGCGTTGATCAGGCCTTCGATGACCTGCTTGTCGGCCAGCGCGAAGCTCAGCATGCGGATGGACTTCTTGGCCTTGTCGATGTTCTCCATGACGACGGTGCGGATGTCCTCGCGGCCCACGTCGGTGGTGGCCACGCGCACGGCGGCGTCGCCCTTCGCTTCGGGGGCGCCCTTGCCGCTCTTGGGGACCATCGGGGTGTCGCCGCCGCCGGAAATCTTCCAGTCGTTGGCGAACACGGCGTTGAGGTCGGCGACGGCGGGGCCCTCGATGGTGACGTTCAGGTCGAGGTTGAATCGCGAATGGGGATCCCAGTTCAGGCCGCCAATGACGGCCGTCTTGCCGTCGACGACGAGCAGCTTCACGTGGTCGATCTTGTCCTTGCTCTCAATGGGGTACATCAGCAGCTCGACGCCGGAAGCCTTCATGCGCTCTTCCATCGCGTTGCGCGCGGCTTCGTCCTTCGGGTCGTAGCCGGGGCTGGGATCGAGCAGCACCTGGACCTTCACGCCCGCCTTCGCCTGGGCGCACAGGAGGTCGACCGACTTGTCGTAGCCGAGGCGATACAATTCACACTGGATGGAGGTCTTGGCACCGGCGAGGACCTTCTCGATCTCGTTCTGCGACTCGATGCCGCCGAGCGTCGGGGTGACCGAGTTGCCCGTGGTCTGGCGCATGGTGATGTCCACGGCGTCCTGGCGACGGGCTTCGGGGGCCTTGGGCTCCTTCGGCTCTTTGGGCTCGGCCTTCTTGCGCGCCTTCTTGGCGGCGGCGGCGGTGCCCACCATCGTGGTCGCCATGTGGTGATTGCAACAATCCATGATATCCATCGGGACGTCTCCTCGCACTCCGC
>VGFD01000424.1 GCA_016868975.1 Armatimonadota bacterium
CCGCGCGCGTTTACCGCGGTGGCCGGCCTCACGTTCAAAATCGAGGATATCCCCGGGCGCGGAGAGTTCATCGCCATTCTGGGACCATCCGGCTGCGGCAAATCGACTCTGCTCAACATCATTGCGGGATTTCGCGGCTACCTGCCGCCGACGAAGGGCGAGGCGCTGGTGTTTGGAAAGCCGGTCAGCGGTCCGGGACCGGATCGCGGGATGGTGTTCCAAAAGTATTCCTCATTTCCGCACCTCACCGTGCTGGACAACGTGCTTTTCGGCCTCAATCGCAAGGGCGACGTTGGCAAGGCGGAACGCGAGAAGCTCGCGATGGACTGGATCGCCCGCGTGGGCCTGAAGGACCACGCCCACAAGTATCCCCGCCAGCTCTCCGGCGGCCAGCAGCAGCGGGTGGCGCTCGCCCGCACGCTGGTGCTGCGGCCCCGCATCATCTTGATGGACGAGCCTTTCTCGGCCCTCGACGAGCCGACCCGCATCGAGATGCAGCGCCTGCTGGTCGACCTCTGGCACGACGTGAGCGCGACCGTCTTCCTGGTGACGCACTCCATTGCCGAGGCAGTCTACCTTGGTGACCGGGTGTGGATCTTCACGCAGGCGCCGGGCCGCATCGCCGTGGAAATTGAGAAGGACAGCCTGCCCGAGCGGGGCGGCGACCCGCTCATCGAACAGGAGACGCCCCAGTTCAAGGAAGCCGTGCGGCTGGTGGCGCAACAATTTTCGCAGGTGACGCGCTGATGGCCGGTTTCTTCGACTACGTCAAGAAGGCATTTTTCATCAAGCCCAACATTCCATCGCTGGGCGAAGTGCCGGTCAACGTGCTGGCCGTGTTCGGCGTGGCCGTGCTGGGACTGCTCAATCCGGGCTTCTGGCTGCTGGGAGCCGGCCTGGAGGTGGGCTACCTGGCGCTGGTGTCCAGCGATCCACGCTTCCGCAAGTGGGCGGACGCCATCCAGCAGGCAAGCGCGTCGGGCGACCAGCAAGCGCGCAAGATGGCGATTCTGCGCGGTCTCACCCCACCCCGCCAGATGCGCTACAACCGCCTGGAAGCCTCGTGCGCGCAAATGTTGCAGTCGTCGCGCAATTTCGGGGGGAAGGCCAGCGTGGTCGATCAGCAGACCTGCGACAGCCTCAACCGCCTCCTGTGGATCTTCTTGAACCTGCTGGTGTCCAGCCAGATGCTGGAAGCGCAGCTCGTGCAGACGCCGCGCGAGCGGCTGGAGCAAGAGATCGAGGCGTACGAGCACGAGTACGCCAAGGTCTCCCAGGAGCCCGGCAAGGAAGCCATCGCGAAATCCCTGGAAGGCACGCTGGAAATCGCCCGCAAGCGGATGGCCAACTTGAAAACGGCCTTCGATCGCGGCCAGTATTTCCTCGCCGAGCTGCACCGCATCGAGCAGCAAGTCCAGCTCATCTTGCAGGAGGCCGCCATGGCCAAGGACTCCTCCGCCCTGATCGAGCGGCTCGACGCGGTGACCCAGACCTTCAATCAGACCCAGGACTGGATGAAGAGCAACGCGGCGCTCCTGGGCAGCGACGAGAGCGACCTGGACACGCCGCCGCCAATTTTCCAGACCCAGTAATGGGGGGCCAGGCCACTGGATCAGATCCCCTTGGAGGTATCGCCGATGACCATCAACGTCAAGTCCGAGCCGTTCCCCGCATGGGCAAACGAAATGCGCGAAATCTTCCGGGCCGGCACGGTAAGCCAGTTCCTGCTCCACGGCAGCGTGTTCGACCTGGTGCCGTACCGCGGCGACGACGGCTTGAAGTTCCTGTCGCTCAAGGAATTCCTGGCCAGCGTCATGTTCGCGAAATTCGACGTCGTGCTCTACTACAGCCGTGGCGCGGGCCTGAAGGCGCTGCGCGGCCAGGAAGAGTTTCACAAGTTCCTCAAGATGATGGACGACTGGACGCAGACCAACCTGGCCGGCTCGCGGCTCCCGCGGGAAGCCAGCCAGGCGCTGGAGTTGATGGACACCTTCCTGCGCTACAGCCAGAACCGCACCAAAGTGGACAAGGGGGAGGCGCTGCGCGCCCCGTTGCGCAGCGCACTGCTGCTGGACTTCGTCGAATATCTGGTGCCCCAGGCCGACCCCGCGCAGATGAACGAGCGCACCAGCGAGACGCTCATCCGCCTGCTCGACTGGGCATCCGATCCAGGCACGCTGGGCGCGCAGATCGCAACCGTGCTGATCACCGAGAATTTATCCGGAATCAACCGGGCGCTGGTGGAAAACCCGTATTCGGCGAAATTGCAGATCCCCATGCCGTCTGAGACGGATTGCCTGGAATACCTGGAGTCCCTGCGCGGGCAGTTTCCCGGCCTGGAGAACTCGTGCGAGGTTCCCCTCTCAGCCATGGCCTCCAAGGTGGTGGGCCTCACCCGGGTCAACATCCTCCACATGGTGGCGCTGGCGGTGAAAAATCAGCGGCCCATCACGGTGAAATACTTGAGCGAGCTGAAAAAGGATCTTATCGAAAAGGAGTGTGCCGGTCTCCTCGACTTCGTGGAGAGCCGCAAGACGCTCGACGCGGTGGCCGGCCACGGGCAGGCGCGGGAGTGGCTGCGCCAGGACGCGCGCCTCATCCGCGAGGGTAAGGTCGCCTCGGTGCCCATGGGCTACCTGATGACCGGCCGCATCGGCACCGGAAAGACGTGGCTGACGAATTGCTGGGCCGGCGAGGTGGGCGTCCCGTTCGTCGTGTTCAAGAATTTCCGCGACAAGTGGATGGGCGCCACCGAAGGCAACCTGGAAAAAATATTCCACGTGTTGCGCGCGCTGGGACAGGTGATTGTCTTTGTGGACGAGGCCGACCAGATGACCGGCAAGCGCGGCGGCGGCGACAGTGACAGCGGACTGTCCGGTCGCATCTACGCCATGCTGGCCGCGGAAATGAGCGATACCGCAAACCGCGGACGGATCGTGTGGGTGTTCGCCACCTCCCGCCCGGACCTGGTGGAAGTGGACCTGAAGCGGCCCGGGCGGCTCGACGTGCACATCCCGCTGTTTCCGCCGCAGACCGACGAGGAACGGCAGGCATTGTTCGTGGCGATGGCCCGCAAGGTGGGCCTGCCACCGGAAGAAATTCCCCCGCTGCCCCCCGGGCTCGACCTGGGCGGCAACGAGATGGAAGCCGTCATGGTGCGCGCGCAACGAGTCCGCGATCTCGGAGCGGAGGGGGGGAAATCGCTGAAGGAAGTGCTCTCCGAGGTCATCGCGGAGTATCGTCCGCTGCCCCACAAGCGGAACCTGGAATATATGGACCTGGTCGCGGTAAAGGAGTGCACCGACGCCGCGTTCCTGCCGGAGCAATACAAGAAGATTCCCCCGGAGGAGCTGGACCGTCGCCTGGACCGGTTGAAAATGGAGCTCGGATACGCATGAAGCTGACCCTGCTGTTGATCAAGCTGGGCCTGCTCGCGCCGGCCGCCGAGGCGCCAACCGTGGATCTGCCGCCGCTGGAAAAGCGCGTCCTCAAGCTGGCGGACATGCGCCGCGAGGCGGACGCGGCCCGCGAGCGCGAAGAGGAGGCGGCCCTGGGGTTGGACGTCTCCCTTGAGAAAATCTACGAAGAGGCGGGGATTGCCACGCCCGCCCACGGCCTGACGGGCGATGCCCTGGTCGAGAACATCCGTGGAAAGTCTGACAGCGACGCGAGAGCCGACCTGCTCATCGTGCTGACCGAGAAGAATGCGCCGCGCGAGGAAGTGCTCGAGGACGCCCGCCGCCGCGACGAGGCGCTGGACCGCCACGAGGAGCGCCTGGTGGCGCGGGTGACCGACTGGGTGGAGGACGCCCGCGCGGAAGTCACCCGCAAGCGCGACCACGCGAGACGACTGCTCGCCGAAGCGGATGGCCTGGAAACCCGCATCCCCGAAGTGGAAACCCGCCTGTCCGCGTGGCGCGCCCGCAAGGAGGAGCGGGAAAGCGGCCTGGAGCGCCTGGGCCTGCTGCTGGCGCCGGACAACAAGTAGCATGCGGGAAAATACCGATGGGCGGATCAGGCGGTTCCCTCTACAGCAGCCCTGACCAGGGAGGGGCCCTCCGCGCCGCGCCGAAGAGTCCACCCTCAAATTCGTTCGGAGGCGGCGTACACTATGGCCAACCAGCACCTGATCGACTACAACGAGGCCGACCGCGCGGACTACATGGCCGTGGTGGCCTCCCTGGCGGGCGCCGACGGCGACGTCAGCTCCGAGGAGATCTTCGCGCTGCGCGAGTTGTGCAAGCACTTTCTGCTGGGCCCTGACGCCCGCGGGCGGGTGATGGCCGCCACCACGCCGGGCGCGGAAAACCTCGACGAAGCGCTGGCCCGGCTTGCGAAGACCGATCTCAAGGACAGCCTCGTGCTCGACGTGTGCGCGATGGCCTGGCGCGACGGCAAGCTGGTCGAAGCCGAGGAAGCCGAAATCCGCCGCCTCGCAGGCCGGCTGAGCGTGCCGAACGGCCACGTGGAAGCGCTGATGAAGCTGGCCGAAGCCATCCAGAAAGGCGCCCATCCCGCGGACGCGCTTCCCGCGCTGGAAGCCGCCGGCGTGCCGCGCGCCTCGGTGGCGGTGTCCGCGACCCTCTATGGGATGAGCAAGGCCGGCAACGAAGGCGCGAAAGAAGCACTCGGCGCCGCGATCTAACCCTTAAGGACCACGCGGGATCATCCCGTATATTCAACTTCTTGTCAATTTCGCGGGGGGAGTCTGGAGGCCCATTGCTCCAAGACGGTATCCAGGGTCTGCTTGGCGGATCCACGCGCCCCATCGCTTCCGACGTGACGCGCACGGTCGGTGAAGTGCCCATCGTCCGGGTCAATCACCTCGCGTCCGTGTGCCGCACCAGCGAGCTGTTCATCAAGCTGGAGTGCTGCAATCCCGGCGGCTCCATCAAAGAGAAGAACGCCGTATACCTCGTCGACCTCGCCGAGCGCGAGGGGTGGCTGAAGCCGGGCGGCACCATCGTGGAGTCGAGTTCCGGCAACTTCGGCCTGGGGCTGGCCATCGTCGGCGCCGCCCGCGGATATCACGTCATCATTGTGATCGACGAGAAGA
>VGFD01000425.1 GCA_016868975.1 Armatimonadota bacterium
TCTATCCCAACAAAGACCGCGATTGGCGGGCGGGTTTCTCGTCCGCGTCGGCGGCGCTGATGCCCGGCTACGAGAAATATCGCTTGCCGCGCCTGCAGCCCTCGCCGAACGCGTTGAGCAAGGTGCTGCAGCCCACGATCGCGCACGTCTAGAGAATAAACGACAAAGGAACGGCCTGTTTTTCCCATGGTGACCGAACGCCTCCAGAAGGTCCAGACCCAGTTCGCCACGCGCGCGCCGGTCTACGAAGAAAAAGCCGCCTGGATTCCCGATCCCGGACTCCTGAATTGTTTTGTCGACATGTGCCGGACCGTCCCGGACGCCGAAGTCCTCGACGTGTGCTGCGGCACCGGCCTCGTGGGGGCCGGCTTCCGCGGCAAGGTGAAGCGCGTGGTCGGCCTCGACCTGACCGCGGAGATGCTCGAGCAGGCGAAGCCACGCCTCGACGAGGTCAAGCAGGGACTGGCCGATCACATGCCGTTTGAGGACCACGTGTTTGACGTGGTGGTCTGCCGTCAGGCGCTTCATTTCGTGGATGATCCCCAGCAGGTGCTGCACGAGATGCATCGCGTGCTAAAGCCCGGCGGGCAAGCCATCGTAGGCCATCGCGTGCCTTACGGCGAGGAGGACGCCGCATGGTGGGAGCAGGTCAACCGCGCCAAGCAGCCGCTGCTGCACAATATCCTCCTGGAGCAGGACCTGGAAGCCATCTTCCTGGAGGCCGGTTTCGAGGATCTGGAAAAGAAGAATTATTACCTGGTCGAATCGATCCAGCTCTGGACGGATTCCCCGGAAGCAAAAGCCGCCGCGGACGAAGTGTTCTCCATCTACAAAACGGCGCCGCCCGAAGCGATCAAAATGCGCGAAATCCAGTTCCTGGAAAACGAAATCCGAGACCGCTGGCGCTGGCTGATCCTGTCGGGCATCAAGCGGTAGGAGAGACCAGTGGAATCTCGCGAGCGAAAAATTGCACTGGTGGTGAACAAGGTCAGGCTCGGTGAAGAGCCTCGCGATTCCGAATACTGGCGAACCCAATCTTACGAAGCGCGACTGGCCGCTCTGGAGCAGATTCGGGAAGAGTACCACCGCTGGCAAGGAAATGCTGAACCAGGATTTCAAAGAGTTTATCGCGTCGTTAAACGATAATCGCGTCCGCTACCTGGTAGTAGGGGGCTATGCGGTTGCATTTCACGGGCATCCACGCTACACGAAGGACATTGACATCTGGCTTCAGTGCTCCGCGCAAAATGCGGAATGCGTCCTGCAGGCGCTGCGTCAATTTGGATTTGGCAGCCTGGACATCGAGAAACAAGACTTTTTAACGCCCGACATCATCGTGCAGCTCGGATACCCACCCAGGCGAATCGATCTGTTAACCTCGCTCCCTGGCGTTGACTTTGAGGAATGCTATGCGCAGCGCGTTCAGGCCACAGTCGATGGGATCGATGTCTCTTTCATTGATGTTGAAAACTTGAAGAAAAACAAGCGCGCGGCGGGACGCCATCAAGACCTGGCGGATGTGGACAGCCTGGGTTGATTATGCGCGCTGAAGAATCCCCGTCAGGCAGCCCAGTGCGCCGGCCGCGTTGACGTACTCGCTGACGTCCGCTTCCAGGCACTCCAGGCCGGCCTTCTCGTAAATTTCCCGGGTTTGCGGGCAGCCGGCCGGCATCAGGATGCGCCGCGGCGACAGCGTCACGAAATTCATCGCCAGGCCTCGGGTGACTTCCCGAGTGGCGTCCAGCACCAGGAGCCGGTGGTCGCGCAGTGCATCGCGGATCTCATCGGTGATCCGGTCGGCCCTTATGACCGCCAGATCGTAATCCACAAAATTCACCACGCCCAGCAAGTGCTGCACGCCCTGCGGCAAGGCAACCGCGACGCTTCGCACGTCGAGCGACGCCAGCAGACCGGACACCGCCTCGTAACCCTCCGTATTTGTCCGCACCCCGCAGCCCACCATCACCAGCGACGGATTGACCCACAGCGCATCCGCGCCCTCAAACGTCGCACTCCCACGCATGGTCATCAGGATCGGAACGCCCACCGCCGCCAGGGCCGCCGCCGCGTGGCGCTCCTCCCCCGCCCGCGCCTGCGACGCCGTGCGGCCGACCACCGCGCCCTCTGGCGTCATGAAAAACAAATCTCGCATGAAAACGATGTTGGGCGGCACGTCCTCCTGGCTGCCCACCTGATAGCAATAAATCTCCAGGGACTCGAAAATATTGGCCAGCATCTCGCACTGCACGCGCATGCCGGGCACGTCCACCGGCGCCATCAGCAGGCGCTCGTCCAGATCTTCCTCGCCGCCCAGCGAATCAGGCGGACGCGCCAGCAGGACGGCACGCAACCGGTCCACTTCCGAGCGCACGCCGCACGCGGTCCACAGGCTGCCAATTTCATCAAGATGCGTGGCGCGGCGGGCGCGCCAGCCGGGTCCCCCGTAGGTGGCCGGCGTCGTCACTCCCATGCGGCCGGATCGTCCGCGTAGCCCAGGCGCTCGACCATTTCCATCACGTCGGGGTGCTGGAGCACCGGCAAAAGCTCGCTGGCCCGCTGCTCCCAGCGGCGGCGACGGGGCGCGGTGGTGGCCATCACCGGCGGCAAGCCCTCGCGCAGCGTGCGCAGGCACGCGTCGTCGTCCGGCAGCCCCATCCACGCCCCGATGGCGGAAGCCGCCTGGCCGCGCCGCATCGCAGAGCCGACGAGATCCTCGAAGCGCAGGCACTCGCTGGAAATGTCCGGGTTGCGCTCCAGAAACGACAGGATCGCCTCGTGCGCGGCCCGCCACTGGTAGGCGCAAACCTCCACCAGAGAGGCCTTGCGGCACGATTCCCAGCCCGGGGGCAGGTCGAACTTCCACCACGATCCGCCCCACTCGGGAAAGCGATCGGAATAGCCGCGAATTCCCAGCCGCAGGTCCACTTGATGCGAGAAGAACCCGTGGTGCAGCCAGCCGTCAATCAACCCGTTGATGCTGCCGGCGGGGTTGCGCACCAGGTGCACGATGCGCAGGCGGGCCGCCGGAAACAGGGCGCGCAGCGCATCCAGGCGGTAGACGTTGCTGGGGGTCTTGATGACGAGCGGCATGCTGGCCATCTCCTCGGCGGTGGCCGACCGCCAGGGACGCACGCACACGAAGGGGGGCTCCTCGATAAAATCCTCCGAAGGAGGCCCGCACGGCGGCGGCGCCTCCGGGCAATGCGCTGCGACCAGGGCCCCGGGGAGGTCGTAATAGTACGGGTTGACCCGCGGATCGTGACGGTGGACGCGCGCGAGAAATCGCGCGTGAAAGAGCGCGGCGTCGGAGAACGTCCCGCCCAGCTCGGCCAGGGTGTCGCGCATCCAGCCGGCAACCTGCTCGACGGTGACCACCACGCTCGGCCACTGAAGCGTCAGCCGCTCGGCCAGCTCCAGTGCGAAGCGGGGCTCGTCGGTCAGCGCGTCGGCGGGGTGCCCGACCTGCTCGGAGAGCCAGGCGTCCGCGTTGTCATTGACCTCGTCGGCGGTCAACGCGTCGGAGCGCTCGCCGGTGAGCGGGTACACGAGGTCCGCCAGCGAGAGAAACGCGTTGACCTCTGCCGGGAAGTGAAGCGCGCGCCCCGATGCCCGCAGCGCCTCGGCCAGCACGCTCGATCCGCCTCGCGAGCTGGAGGCGATGACCACCACCTCGCCGACGTGCTCGCGCAGGCGTGGCGCCGCCGGGCGCGGCACCTCCTCGCGTAGCTCGAAAAGGCGCTCCCGCACCTGCTCGTGCAGGACGGCGCGCCGATGGGGACGGGTGCTGGCGGCAAGGCTGGTACGCGGCATGTCTGGCCACGCCGAATATATCAAATTTTTCAGGCCGACCCAACGATCTCCAGGTCTGCTCGGCCCAGCGCGGTGGTCACGACGTTCATCACCCGAACGTCGTCGTCAAATCTACTCGCCGAGGCGAGGTCGTCGTCGGCGTCGTCGGCCATGAGAAAGTAGCGCACGCCGGCCTGGATCAGGCGACGGCGCGGCTCCGGGGTCTCCGGCGTGACCGATCCCAGCAGGGCCTGGCAGACCTCGGCGAGACGGTCGGCAAGGGGCACGTCGATGAAGTCGTTGGTGGCCGACGCGTGGTGGACCAGCTCGCGGTACTGGGCAACGTGCAGGGCGAACGTGCGCTCATCGGACAACGGGCGCTCGAACAGGTCGAGGAACGTGTCGCGGGTGCGCGGGTCAAGCGCCGAGACATCAGGAGGGAGTTCCACGGGAGGGAGTTCCACGCTGCGCATCTTCGAGTGTCCTCTTTCCATACCAGCGGTATGAATCGCTGTCAAGATCCACCTTACCGTTCTTGGCGCGATCGGACAATCGCACGAGCGGGGGATCCGGCCGAGTCAGGCCAGAATTTCCAGGCGTGAGAGTGATGCTCGTGGTCGTCCTGTTCGTGCTGGCCGCCGCCAGCGCCTGGGCGGAAGTCGGGGGACGTCTCCCGGAGCTGAAACGGGGGCCCCTGTTCACCCGCTACGGCCTGGTGGAGCGCAATCGGCAGGCGGACTTGAACCAGACCATCCTCACCTACGTCCCCACCCGGGGGCCGCTCGTCAATGCGATGCGGCTCGCCGTGTGGGTGGGCGCCGAGGACCGCGTCGACCGCATGCAGTTGCGCCTGCGCCGCGACGCGCACGACGCGGACCGCCGCGCCGCCGCCCGCAACTTCCTCGACGCGGCCCTCCCGCCGACGGATCGAATCTCCCTGGAGCTGTTCATGCGTGCGCTGGCCCAGCCGGGAACCGCCGGAGGCCCCGCGCTGGCGGTGTGGGAGGGCGCGACGAAGCCGTACGGGCTGGTCATGGGGAAGAGCCGCCTGCACATGGAGAATCGCAGCATCGAGAACGCCCCCACGTTGCTCGTTGACGTGATCGCGCGAAAATAAGAGCGCCCAGCCAGCCGACCTCCGGAGGTGTCGGGTCCACGGCTGGGCCCGACGGCGGGGGTGTCGGGTCCATTGCCCGACTGCGGAGGTTGTATTTTTGCCGGAGAAACAGACCCATGTGGGCTGAGCCCACCGTTAT
>VGFD01000426.1 GCA_016868975.1 Armatimonadota bacterium
TCTGCTTGTCGATGATGAGGTCATCATCCGCAAGCTGGCGCGCAACACGCTGAGCAGCCAGAACTACGAAATCTTGGAAGCCGCCGACGGCGAAGAGGCCCTCCGCATGGTTCGCCAAGAGCACCCCGACCTCGTCTTGCTCGACGTCCGCATGCCCGGCCGCAACGGCTTCGAGGTGTGCCGCGCCATCAAGGGGGATCCGGAGACCGCCGACATCCTCGTCATCATGCTGACCGCCGAGCTGATGGAAGAAGACATGCAAGAGGGCCTCTCGTGCGGCGCCACCGACTTCTTCACCAAGCCCTTCAGCCCCCTCGAGCTGATGAGCAAGATCAAGGAGTACCTGGACAACGCCCCGGCGGTCACCCGGCCCCACCATGCCGACCGCAAGCACGTCCCGCCGCTGCGCACCTACCGGACGCCTGAAGACCTCCGACAGATGGAGCGCGAGCAGCTGCTCTTATACGCGGACGATCTGGGCAAGATCTTCCGCGAGGAGCAGGAGAAGAGCACCGAGCTGAAGGCGGCCTACGAGAAGCTCAAGGGCCTGGAGAAAATGAAGGACGTCTTCATTTCGCTGGTCTCCCACGAGTTGCGCACGCCGTTGTCGATTATCAAAGGGTACGTTCACCTGATGGACGAGGTGCTGCGCACCAACGACGTGGCCGAGGAATTGCGCGATTTCATGGGGGCGATTTTGCAGTCGTCCGACCGGCTCGAGGAATTGATCCAGGAATTGCTGGATTTCTCCAAGATGAAGAGCGGGCTGGTCACCTTCGAGAAACGCGAGATCGACATCCCGTCGCTGCTGCAGTTGATCGTCCACGAGGTGGTTCCGCTGGCCCGCGAGCGCCGCCAGCAGTTCAAGATCGACGTGAAGACGGATTTCCGGCCGCTTAAAGTGGACGCCGACCGTCTGAAAGAGGCGTTGCTGCACCTGATGCGCAACGCGGTGAATTTCACTCCGGAAGAAGGCACCATCCGCGTCGAGTGCGAGGACGAGGGCGTCTGGGTGAAAATCCGGGTGACCGATTCAGGACCCGGCATCGGGCCGGAGGAAATTGACAAGATTTTTGCGCCGTTCTATCAGGCCGCGGATTACATGTCGCGCTCCATCGAGGGGCTCGGGCTGGGGCTGTCCATCGCCAAGCACATCGTGGAGGATCACGGCGGCACCATCGCGGTGGAGAGCGAGGTGGGCAAGGGCGCCACCTTCGTGATCACGCTGCCGCGCTCGTACCAGGACGCCAAGGAGATGGTGGCCGACTTCCAGGAGAAATATCCCCGCAAGATCGAGGATCTGTCGCGCAACCTGCAGGCCACCGAAAAGCGCCTGCTGGGCTACGCCCAGGACCTGGCCAGCCGGCTCGCCCAGGAAAAAGTGCGCGCCCAGCAGCTCACCGAGACGGTGGGCAGCATGGAGCAGACCTACCTGGAAACCATCGCCGCGTTCGCCAACATGGCGGATTTGAAGGACGCCTACAACCTCGGCCACACCGACCGGGTCGCGTTCTACGCGGCGGCCATCGCCCGCGAGTTCAACCCGAACCTCTTGGAGGAGCGGGATTTCAAATACAGCCTGCTGCTCCACGACCTCGGGAAGATCGGCATCGCGGAGGATTTATTGAAGAAGGCCGGGCGCCTGACCGACGCGGAGTGGGAGACGCTGAAAAGCCACTCCGAATTGGGCGTGCAATTGTTGTCGCCGGTGAAGTTCCTGGCTCCCGCGCTGGCCTCGGTGCGCTCGCATCACGAGCGCTGGGACGGCAAGGGATATCCCGACGGCCTGGAGGGGGAGGAGATTCCAGTGCCGGCCCGCATCATCGCGGTGGCCGACGCGTTCGAGGCGATGACCACGGATCGGCCGTACCGCCCCGGCATGGGGCTGGTGGAGGCGCGCGAGGAAATTGTCAACCAGTCCGGCACGCAATTCGACCCCGAAGTGACGGAGGCGTTCGTCCGCGCGTGGCCGGCCATCCAGGCCTGGCACGAGAGGCAGCAGCCGGCGCCAGCAGCGACGCCAGGCACGCCGGCGGGCTGAGATGCTCGCTATGCGTTCCGCCGAGCGCGGCCTTGAATACAGGGTAGCCCGACGCCGAGCATAGGCACGCGCGCCCTCCGAGGCCCTAGCGCAGCTCCAGGTTGTACGCCGCGCGCAGCTCGGCCGCGTTGTTGACCTGCTTGACCTGGCCCTCGCGGGTGCGGACGGTGAGCGGGCGGCCGGCCTGCAGCTCGTTGACGGCCTCGTAGGCGGTGATGCGGTCCTGGTGCTGGCCGATGCCGAACAGGCCGCCTTTCCACTCCTGGCTGTACAGGGCCGGCATTGGATCGTCGGGCACGAAATCCCAGACGTGCTCCCAGTTTCCGCCCGGGAAGCCCGGGTAGCCCGGGTAGCCCGGATGCCAGGGGCCGCCGGGCCGATACACTAAACGGTCGTGCGTGCTGCCGCCGGGGACGCCGCCCTCGAACAACTGCAACTGCCGCGCCATGTCGCGCTCCTCCTGGCTGAGCGCCGAGGAAGTGTCGTACGCGGTCAGGCGGGAGGCCGCGTTCAGCCGCGAGAGCTGGTCGAGCGAGGAAACGCGCACCCCCTCGTATTTCGTGTTGCGCGCGATGTCGGTGTCGTTGATGGGGAACGGCTGCTCGAAGTAGCGCGGCGAGCCGATGCGGGCCCGCACCACGATGGCCTCGCCCTGCTCCAGGCGCTTCATGGCCTCGCTGGCGGAAATCTTCTTGCCGAACTTGTCGCCGTCGGTCTCGCTCTTCGCGGTGCGCAATTCGCCCTTCTCTTGCAGCTCGGCCAAAATCTGCATGTGGGTTTCCTGCACCGCGAAATCCTGGGTGAGGGTCGTGCTGACCGTGGTCGGCGGCGGCACGCAGGCCTGGGCGGAAGGCGCCGCGACGGCCATTCCGGCGAGCGAGAGCGCCAGCATGAGCCCCACGCCGGCCGCGCGCCTGGTGTCGACGCCCCGCGTCTCGGGAGCGGCGGCGCCTATCTGTACGAGATCCGTGGGAAGGATCGGCGGCGACTCGCGCCGCATCGGCTGCGGGGTCTTGACGTACGGGTTGACGACAGCTTTGTTGCTGGAAATCGTGCTGGTCATGGAATCGGCTACCTCCCCAAATCGCATCGCCGCATTCTACACCGCCCTCGCTCAGAGGGTGTTGCCGTCTTGTTAACGAACCGAGGCCGCCGTGCCCAAGAGACGACTGGTCGTGGGAATTTCCGGCTCGAGCGCCCCGATTTACGGGATTCGGCTCCTACAGGTGCTTCAGGATCATCCAGAGGTGGAGACCCATCTGGTGATGTCCGACGCCGCGCGCCGCACCATCGCGCTGGAAACCGACGACTGGACTCCCGAAAAGGTGGTCGCCCTGGCGCATCACAGCCACGGCGTGAAGGATATCGCGGCGGCGGTTTCCTCGGGGTCGTTTCAAACCGCGGGGATGGTCATCGCGCCGTGCAGCATGAAGACCCTGGCCGCGGTGGCCCACGCCTACTCCGACGACCTGCTCGGCAGGGCGGCGGACGTGACGCTCAAGGAGCGCCGCCCCCTGATTCTCGTCGTTCGGGAAACTCCGCTGCACCTCGGCCACCTGCGCAACATGGTGGCCGTCACCGAGATGGGCGGGACCGTGCTTCCGCCGGTGCCCGCGTTCTACCATCGCCCGCGGACCGTCATGGATCTCGTCGATCACACCCTGGGCAAGATTCTGGATCAGCTTGCCATCGCGCACACGCTTTTTCAGCGCTGGGAAGGTCCGAAGTAATCCTCCAGCATCGGCGGAAGGGAGCGGCGCCAGCAGGCCCAGGAGTGCCGTCCCGGCACTTCGCGGTAGGTGCAGTCAAAGCCACCGTCCCGCATCGCCGCGAAGAGATCGCGGTTGTCCGGCAAATTCCCATCCAGCGCGCCGCAGGTCAAGAAAAATCGCGTCGCGACCGGTCGGGATTTTTCCACCGCGCGCACGATGCGCTGCTTCCAGTACCAGTAGGCGCCGCCCTGGCCGCCGGCCGCGCCGAATATCCGCGGATGTTTCAGCCCCAGCCAGACCGCCGTCAAGCCGCCCAGCGAGACGCCGTGCACCGCCCGCGCGTCCGCGCGCGCCAGCGTGCGCAGCGTGCGATCGGCCCAGGGCACCAGCTCGCGGGTGACGAATTCAAGGTGCGCGCGGCTCAGCTTGTATTCGGCAGTGCGGTCCTGCGGTTCCGGCAGCACCGTGATAAACGACGCGCCGCCGGAGTATTTCCCCCGCTTCGTCCAGTCGGCGCTGCCGTCGTGCAGGTAGAGCACCGGATAGCGAGTGCGGGTGCGGGAGTATTCCTCCGGAAGAATCACCGTGATGGTGCGCAGGCCGCCAAATGCCGCGCTGCGGATCCGATAGTGTCGCACGGGGATACGGATTATCCGGTCCCGGGCGTCCCTCCCGCGCGGGCCATTGCCAATTCCCCGGAATGGGCGTATCGTTGAACACAATGATCCGCCGGACCCTCCCGCTCTTGCTCGCCGCGCTGCTCGCGACCGGCTGCGGCAATCCCCTCGATCACCCGGTGAACACCCCGCGCGCCCAGGAGCTGCTGGCTGGCTGGGAAGAGACGCTCACCCGCAGCGTGCCCGGCGTTCCATCCCTGCGCGACCTGAAGTGGCGGGACGTAACCCAGGGCCTGACGGTGGATCCCCATGCCATTTTTCTCACCGGGACCAGCGGCGAGCTGGTTCTCGCGCGTCCCGTCGGGGCTTTCGAGGCGGCGTTCGTGAAGGGCGTGCGCGACGGGCGGCTGGTGGGCTACACCGCCACGCCCACCGAGATCCGCATCGCCATCGGCGCCAACACGCTGTACCCGTTTCGCGCCGAGTCGTGGGGCCTGCGCGACCGCACCCGCTCGGCCACCGTCGTGGAGGTGCGCGGCGCCTGCCTGGTGAGCACTTCCTATTCCCTGGTGCGCGAGCGCTTCGCAGGCCTTACTCCGCGCATCTGGGAGCCATCGCCGTCTCCCTCCGGCGCGCCTCCCAGGGGGCTGGGCTTTCGCGGGCGCGCCCTCTCCG
>VGFD01000427.1 GCA_016868975.1 Armatimonadota bacterium
CGCCGCGCTACCCCAATTCCGAACGGGTCTCCTGGGGAACGACCCAGAGCACCACCCGCTGCCCCTCACGCAGCACGTCCAGCGCCACACGGCGGCCGATGATCTCCGCCGTCATCAGACGGTGTACGTCGTCGATGCTGCGAACCGTGCTGTCGTCGAGCCCCACCAGCACGTCCCCGGCCATCACCCCGGCGCCTTGCGCGGGGCTGCGCGGCACCACCGATTCCACCAGCACGCCGCGCTCGGTTTCCAGGGAGTGCGCGCGCACTACGCGGGTGGGAAGCTCAACGGTCATTCCCGCAACGCCGAGATAGCCGCGCACCACGCGGCCCTTGCGCATCAGTTCACCGGAGATGTGTACCGCCGTGTTGGACGGGATCGCGAAACAGATCCCCTGCGCGGTGCGGATGACCGCGGTGTTGATTCCGATAATCTCGCCGCGCGCGCTGACCAGCGGGCCGCCGGAATTTCCCGGATTGAGCGCCGCGTCGGTCTGCACCACTCCGTCCATCAAGCGACCGCTCTCCGATCGCAGCGAGCGGCCCAGCGCGCTCACGATCCCCGCCGTGACGGTCCGTTGAAATCCAAACGGATTTCCGATGGCCACCACAAACTGGCCGGTGCGCAGCAGGTTGGAATCTCCGAAGCGCGCGTACGGCAGGTCGTCACCCTGCACGCGAAGCACGGCGATATCGGTGGCCGGATCTGACCCGACAACCGACGCAAAAAACGATCGGCCGTCGCTCAATATCACCCTGGCAACGACCGCGCCTTCCACCACGTGGGCGTTGGTGACGGCAAATCCGTCCGGCGTGAAAATCACGCCAGATCCGCCGCCGTCAGACATGTGGGAGCCTCGTCGGTCGGCGAGGGCGCGGGTCACGCGGATGTTCACCACGGCCGGCTCGACCTGCTCGACAACCTGCGCGATGGCGTCGGAAAACGCGTCCAGGAAGAGTGGAATTTGCTGCGTGTCCATACTCGAAGCATAGCAGCCCGCAAGTGCGCGGAGAAACTGGGCGGATGGGCAGGCGCCCTGGCCAGATGGGGAGGAGGTTCAACACTCGAATAACGTCGGCCACTTTGACCGGTCCGGAAGAGATGTTGTCCCGTAAGGCGAAGCTACTTGTGTCGCGCGCCACTAAGCCGCGCAGGCAGTGGCGCGCCAGTTGAGGTAGCGGGCGAAGTTGTCCAGCAGGCCGCCGTCCTCGATGAGGCTGTTCATGGTGGCCGCGCCGGCCTCGAAGCGGCCGTTGCGCTCGATGGACCACACCACGCGGGCGCGCAGGCGGAGAAAACATCCGTTGAAATGGAGCACCACGCCGACGATGCTGTTGGGCGCGAGCGGCTCCTCGGTTACGATGCGGACGCCCTCGCGGCTCGCGTCGGCCACTTCACAGGCGACGGCGCTGACGCCCTTGCGGAAGAGCTGGGTTTGGATGCCCAGCGACACGCGGCGCTGGCCACGGTGCTCGGGCGCTTCGCAGACGGCAACGTGGGGGCGGGACTGGAAGCGGACGTCGACGCTGCAATCGGCTCGCTTGCGGAAACCCTTGAACAGACGCTGAAGAATACTCATCTGTGTTTACCCTGCTACCTTCGCTCTATGGCTCCAGCGTAAACCCGAACGCCCCGCTTCGCCATTGAGAAGATGTTAACAACCGTCATGGTTTGCCCGGATCCGCGCCCTGGCGACGAGGGAACGCGAGCCTCGCCCGCGAATCATCCCGCCTACCTATCCCCCTACCTATCCCGAAGGAGGATCCGCCCTTGAATCGTCGTGGATTCACCGCCAGCCTGATGGGGCTGGCGGCGGTGACACTCAGCGGCCTTCCCGCGCGCGCGGCCGAGGCCCCCGCCAGGGTGACGCTCGTCGTCGCCGGAATGACCTGAGGCTCGGGCTGCTCGCGTCGCGTGCACGACGCGCTGACACGCCAGGTTGGCGTGCTGAAGGCCGCGGTCAACTTTGACACAAAGGAAGTGGTCGTCGAGTACGACCCGACAAAGACGAAGCCCGCCACCATCGCGGGGCAGTTGCAAAAGGACACCGACGGCCGCTACACGGCCACCATCAAGTCCTGACACGCAACAGAAATGTGGACCGCCTGGCGCGGTCCATTTTCGTTGTGGCCGCAAGCCGCCCGAGCACGCCATGGCGATGGCCGACAAGCGCTGCCTTACCCCGCCAGGCTCCTAGTGGCGCGCGACACAAGTAGCTTCGCCTTACGTGACAACGACTGACCCGGGCGTGTCGCGCGACACGATCAAACCGATTTGGGGCTAAGTGGTCCGCGCCCGGGGCTCCAATTCATGATCAGACTTGCGCCGCGGACCACTTAGTCAACCGTCCGCTCGATGGCCGGCGCGATCATGCGCAGTTGGCCCATCAAGCGGGAAAACTGCTCCGGAAGCAGAGACTGCGCGCCGTCGCAGAGCGCCTTTTCCGGGCAGTTGTGCACCTCGATCAGCAGGCCGTCCGCGCCCGCCGCCACCGCGGCGCGGGCCATGGGCGGCACCTTGTCGCGCCGTCCGGTGCCGTGGCTGGGATCGGCCACCACCGGCAGGTGCGACAATTTCTTGATCACCGGAATCGCCGAAATGTCCAGCGTATTGCGCGTGTAGGTCTCGAAGGTCTTGATGCCGCGCTCGCAGATAATCACTTGATGATTTCCGCCGGCCATCAGGTATTCCGCGGAGAGCAGCGTCTCCTCGATGGTGGCGGCCGGGCCGCGCTTCAGCAGAATCGGCTTGGCCAGTTTCGCCAGGTCGCGCAGCAGGTTGAAATTCTGCATGTTGCGTGCGCCCACCTGAAGAATGTCCACGTATTTCAAAAACATCGGAATTTGCGACGATTCCATGATTTCCGAGATGGTCAGCATCCCGTTGCGATCCGCCGCCTCGCGGAGCAGTTTCAGGCCGGGCTCGCCCAGCCCCTGAAAGGAGTACGGCGAGGTGCGCGGCTTGAACGCCCCGCCGCGGAGCACCTTCACGCCCAGTTTGGAGACCTCCGCGGCCACCGTCTCCACCTGCTCCTTGCTCTCGACCGTGCAGGGCCCGGCCATGACCACGACGTTGTCCCCGCCGATTTCCACGTCGCGGATCTTGATGCGCGTCCCCTCTGGATGAAACGCACGCGAGGCCAGTTTGTAAGGCGCGCTGACCCGGATGACTTCGTGCACGCCTTCCATCAATTCAAAATCCCGCTCGTCGGCGGGGCGCGAGCCGACGGCCCCCAGAATGGTGTAACGCTCGCCGGTCGAGCGGTGGATGTCGAAGCCAAGCTCGATCAGCCGCTCGGTGACTGTGCGGATCTGCGGCTCGCTGGCATTTTCTTCCATTACGATAATCAAGGCTGAGGTTCTCCCGAAAGAATTTCTCTGTTTGTCGAGCTGTATTGCGGATATCCGGGGGGCAGGCCGATGCCGCGGTGGTTCGCAGTCCCGCACCAGACCGTGAAGGCGCGCGGCGCGCGCGCGTACCCGTAAGGTTCCGAGCGAAGATTGTACACGCTGGCCCGCAACTGCGCAACCTCCGGCAGGGAAGGAAGGCAACGCGGCGCACCAGCGGGCAGCCGCTCCGGGTACGCGCCGCGATTGTCGGCCGCGTAGGCTTCCAGCGCGAACCCAAGCTCCCGCTGGTTGGCGAGGCACTCGTTGGCGTCCGCCCGCAGCGCCCATCCCAGCGCGCCGCCCGCCACGCAGACCAGCGACGCGCCGGCCAGGAGCATCTTGGGGCGCCCCAACCACTCCTCGTCCCAGGCCACCCAGATCACGACGAAGAGGGCGTACACGTACGCCAACCCCAGGAAGAGGGGCACCCGCGCATCAGCCCAGGGGACGACCGACAGCACGGCGGGGATGAGCGCCCAGGCGCCGGCCCAGCATCCGCCGCGATCCCCCTCGACGCGCGGCATTTGAAACGCAACCCCGAGCAGAAGCCAGCCGGCACCCAGCGCAATCGAGGGGACGGCCACAAACGGAGCGGCGCCTCGCGCGAAGTGCGGCGCCGACCCCGGACCGGCAAAGGCTGGCGCCACGCACGAAAGCGCCAGGACCAGCGGGAGCCACCTCAACGCGTCGACACCCAGTGAAACATCAGGTCCTTCTCGGGACGGAACTCGGTGAGGCGGATGTAGTAGTGTTGCAGTTCGCCGACTTCGGCGTGGCGGCGCACCGGCCAGGTGCACTGGCCGAGCTTCAACGGGGGCGGCAGCATGATGGTGTACGAGGCCTCGGGGATCGGCCCGCCGGCGTCGGCCGCCGCATACACGGCTCCCTTGCCGAGGTGGCGCTGCCGATAGTGCAGCCGCACCTCCAGGGTCTGCCCCGGGGCGATCGGATTGAAGGCGTAGCGCACCGTGTCGCCCACGACCTCGGCCTGCACGGGCGGCGCAAGCTCGCCGTCCACCGTCCCCGACACTTCGAGGCCGTCGATGGGGCCGGCGCGCATCGCGAAATGGGGACGCCAGGGGCGCTCACCCTCGGCCCGATAGACATACAACCCCACCACGTCAAGAAGAGGCCCCTCCACCCGGAAGGTCACGTCCTCACGCAGCATCCGCGCCCTTTCGCGCGGACCCAGGCTGCTCAGGCCCGCGGTGATCGCGATGCACACGAGCAGGCCGAGCACGGCCACGATGGCAACCTGGACTTCTCCACGACGGGACGGGCGCACGGGCGCTCATTCTGCGCGCTGGAGGCGGCGCCCCTGTCGCGGCCGAATGTCGCAGGCGTGTCTGGATTGCCCGCGTGGCTCGCGTTGCGCGTCCCCTGGCAGGGGGAGGTTTCTTTGACGCTGCCCTTCGAGCCGCTCGAAGTCGACCCGACCGAAGCGCCACCCTGGCTTGAGACCTCTGATCGCTTGCGCGTCCGCCCCCACGGTTGGCGCGCGCCTGGACCCGACGACCGCGTCGTGGCCTGGGTCGGCAACGACGAGCGGCGGCGGCCCGCCATGGTGCGCGGCGCGGACGGCCTGCGGCCCTGCTTTGACGTCGAGGCCACGCTGCTGGATCTGGTGGGCGAGCGGTACCGCCCCGCAC
>VGFD01000428.1 GCA_016868975.1 Armatimonadota bacterium
CAGGTTGGCCCACAGCACGAAAAATGCCGGCAGCCACAGCGGGGGACGGGCCGGCGGCAACGCCACGTTGAGCAGTATCGCGTAGCACAACAGCGAGCCGAGGTGGGGACGCAGGTCGAAGAACGGCGCGGCGGTTGCGGCGGAGAGCGTCACCGCCAGAAACGCCGCCGGCCACGACGCGCCCTGTCGGCGCACCACGCGCAGCAAGAGCGTGAAGGTTCCCACCACCATCAGCCATTTCCAGAAAATACACGCTTCCAGTCCGAATGCGCGCTCCCATCCGGCATAGATGACGTCAGTCAGCCACTCGTGTTGCAGCCACGCATTGCCCGCCGTAGTGTACGACCAGGGGTCCGCAGTGGGGATGGTTGTGTGCGCCAGGATCCACCGCCCGGTGGCGAGGTGCCACCAGAAATCGGAGCCCATCATGCGGGTGTGCGCGAAGCCGAACGCCATCAGCACGGTCGCGGCGTACCACAGCACGCCCACGCGGGCCGGCTCCACGACCTCGGTGGATTTCCAGGAAAATGCCGGCCAACCGCGCCAGGCGAGCACGCCCAGCACCCAGATTCCCAGTAGAGGAAGCAGGCTGGCCAGTCCGCTCAGCCCCATTTTCTGGCCGAGGTTCCAGGCGGCGCGCCGGTTGCGATCCGGCGGGATGGTCTTCTCGATGACCGACTGCGGATTGAGCGCCAGATATCCGTGCAGAAACGAGGGAAGCAAGAACGACCGCAGCGGCGTGCGCATCTGCTCGTACGCCTGGGGGCGCGCGCGGCGCATCGCTTCGGTGGCGTCCGGCACCATTGGCGCGGTCGAAACCGCGACCAGCGTGAGGAAGACGGAGAGGGCCAGCAATCCCAGAAGGACGCCGCGTCCGGCGCGACTCGCGCGCGTATAGAGAAGGGCCAGGCCGAGGCACAGGAAGGGCAGGATGGGCACGAGGTGCCGCGGCCCGTAGGCCCATCCGCCCCACCAGTAGGCATATCCGCAATTGATCAACAGAAATATCACGACGACCGCGGCCGCCGCTGCCCAGAAGGCGCGCGTGGGACCCTGCCGCAGACCGAGCCACATCCCCAGCGGCGCTGCCAGCAGCAGCGGGGACGCCACGAACAATCCGCGATAGGGCAAGAACAGGATTTCCAGCAACACGCCGGGGCGCGGCCACGAGACGCCAAGAATTCCCTCGCGCAGGCCGGGAAAATTCGGCTGGTGCGCGTAGCCCAGGTCGAAAGGGGTTCCGAAGGCGGCAATATTATAGGCGGCCAGAGGCACGAGCCCGGCCGCGAGCCCCAGTCCCACCGCGCGCGTTGCCCGGGGGCGGCTTTCTGGAGCGGTCAGAAAAATTCCCAGCGCCATCAGCGCGAAGGCGGCCGGCGCGGCCGGAAATTCACTGGCGATGGCCCAACCGGCCGACGCGCCCAGGCCGACGCCGAGCCAGCGATGGGATTTCGCATCCGAGAGTCCCAGGGCGCACGCGGCCGCGGCGGTCAGGCAGCCGGCCGCCAGGGCGTGGCCGAAAAAAAGCGTGGCGTATATCCAGGCCGGAGTGGCCAGCCCGAAGGCAAGTGCGCCGAACAGCGCTCCGTGCTCGTCGGCGCCCAGGCGGACGGCCAGGAGCCAGATGAGTACCGCTGCGAGCGCGGTGGGAAGGGCGGCGGAGGCGAGCGTGGATACGTACGAGATAGTGACCGGATCGGGAAATGCCAGCGCCGCAAACCAGGCGGCCGGCACGGCGGTGAGCGCGGCGCCGGGCGCCTTGTCGGAATAAAAATGGCCGTTGATTTGCGCGGCGTCACCGGTGTTCGACACGAAAGTGTCGATGCGGACCGTGCCCTGATGGATCAGCGCCAGGACGAGATCGAGACGGGAATTTTGATTCCACCCGCCGCCCTGGTAAAACCAGGCGTACGTGAAGAACAACCCCAGGAAAAGAACAAGCAGGCGGCGGGTTACCAAAGTCATGAGAACCCCGCCGAGGTTCGGGCTGGGCGAATCTCCCTCCTGTGCATGCCGGAACCTGCAGCGAAGCCATGCCGTTCACCTCGCTTCCTGATCCAAGGTCGAGGGCAGGGTTGTGTCAGGCCGGGGCCCGTCATCCGCCGAAATCGTCACCCGGCACCAGACGGCCACGAAGTTGCGCACCTCTTCAGCCTCGATCCGCACGCCGGCCGTGTCGATGGCGTCGCCCTCGCGCGGCGGACGCTGGAGCCGCGCCATGAGGAGGCCGTTCAGGGTCTTTGCGCCGCCGGCCGGAATCCTCCGTCCGATCTGATCTGATAACTCGGCCAGGGCGATCTCGCCCTGCACGCGCCAGGCCGGGGTGCCGCCGGGCAGGCACTGCACTTCTCCGGCTTCCGCCTCGTCGACTTCATCGCGCACCGCGCCAAAGATTTCTTCAACGAGATCCTCAAGCGTGATCATGCCGGCAGTGCCGCCGTGCTCATCCACCACCAGGGCCAGATGTGCGCGCTGGCTTCGCAGGCGCTCGAGGGCCACGTCGAGCGGCAGGCTGTCCGGGAGAAACGGCGCGTCTCGCTTCCACGCGCGAAGCGGGCGCTCCCAGGTCGGCTCCAGGAAAAGGTCCTTCACGTGGAGGTAGCCGATGAACGCGTCGCCGTCGCGCAGGGGATAGCGGGTGAATTCTTCTCGGCGGGCCAGCTCGAGGGCCGCGGTCATGGTAGCATCCGCCGAGAGCGTCTGCATGCGGGCGCGTGGCACCATGATTTCCGCGAGGGTGCGCGCGTCCAGCGACAACAGCCGCTTCATCCAGTTGAACTGCTCGCCCTCCAGCAAGCCTTCCCGGCGGCTGTCGTCGAACAGCATGATCAGCTCCTCCGTCGAGTACACGAAGGAGATGTCGCGCGACACCGGCAGGCGCAGGGCGCGCAACACCATGTTTCCCGCGTGATTGAGCAGCCATACCAGGGGCGCAATTGCTACCCCGGTGACCGCCATGGGAACGGTCATCGCGCGCGCGGTGGCGACCGGGTGCAGCAGGGCCAGGCTCTTGGGGATCATTTCCCCGGCCACGATGTGCACGAAGGTGAGCACGAGCAGCGACACGCCGGTCGCAACGTCCTCCGCTGCGCCGCCAAACACCGCCATCGCCGGAGTCAGGCTCACCGCCAGCGCGTGCTCTCCGAACATCCCAAGGGCCAGGCTGGCGAGGGTGATGCCGAGCTGGGCCACTGCAATGTAGCGGTCCTGCAGCGAGGCGTCCTCGACCACTCGGAGCAGGCGCCGGGCCCATGCCTCACCCCCCTCGGCGCGCTGCTCGAGCAGGGTGCGCGGCATGGCGATGACCGCGAACTCCGCCGCGACGTACAGTCCGTTGAACAGGACGAAGGCGAGGATGACCGCGGTGAGCAGAAGCGGGTCCACGGTCACGCCTCCGTGGCGGGCAGGCGGCGCGCGCGCACCGAGATCACCCGTGGACCCCGTGCCTGCAGGACGGTGAGCTCGAGACGTCCCAGGCGCACGGTGGCGCCGACCGACATCCCCGGGCCCATGAGGTGGAGCAGCAACCCGCCCACCGTGTGCACGCCCTCGACCGTCGGCCGCTCGCCGATCTCGTCAGCCAGGGCCTCCAGCGACAGGTCGCCGCGCACCTGGAGGCTTCCGTCGGGAAGGCGCACGAGCGACGGCGGCGTGCGGTCGAACTCGTCGTGCAGGTCTCCCAGCACTTCTTCAAGGAGGTCCTCGAGGGTTACGACGCCGGCGGTTCCCCCGTACTCGTCGAGTACGATGGCCATCTGCGCGCGGGCGCGGCGCATCGCCTCCAGGGCCTCGTCGGCCGGCAGGGCCACCGGAAAGGCGGGCATGGCATGCAGCGGCGCGGCTTCATCCACCCGAGTGGAGTCGTCCGCGGGGGCCAGCAGGATCGCCTTTACGTGCACCATCCCCACGACGTTGTCCACGCCCCCTTCATAAACGGGAAACCGGGTAAACGGCGTGCGGCGCGCGACAGCCCGAACCTCGGCCACGGTCGTCGCACGATCCACGGCAACGACCGCGGTGCGCGGCACCACGACGTCGCGCAGCCGCCGTTCGGCGAAGCGAAGCGCGCGGCGGGCGCGGCGCAGGCTGCGGCGCGCCTGGGCGTGCAGGTTGCCGGCGTGCGCGCCGTGGGCGAGCAGGTGCTCCAGCTCCTCTGGCGAGTGGACGTGTCGATGGGCATGGATCGGGATGCGCAGCGCGCGCAGGACGGCGGTGCCGGTTCCGTTCAGAATCGCGATGAACCAGCGCATGACGCGCAGGGAGATCACCATGGGCCAGGTGAGTGAGAGGGCGACCGGCTCCGGGAAGCGGATGGCGATCGACTTGGGAACCAGCTCTCCGAGCACCACCTGAAGCGCCGTGAGCAAGACCAGGACGATGACCGCCGCCAGCGACTCGGCCACCGCGTGCTGCAATCCCCCGAGATGGACCAGCGGCTCCCGCAGCCAGTCGGCGAGGTGGCGCTGTCCGTAGGCCCCCAGCACGAGGCTGGAAATGGTGATGCCGATCTGGCAGGCCGCCACGTAGCGGTCTAGCGCGGTCGCGTCGCGCAGGTGAGGCAGGAGCATCCGCGCGGCGCGGTCTCCCTGGCGGGCCAGGGCTTCAATCCGCGTCCGCCGGGCGGCCACGCTGGCAAACTCCGCCGCCACGTAGAGGGCGTTGACCCCGATGAGCAGCGCGATGACGGCCAGAACGACGAGCACGCGAGGCGGCTCCTCTCACTGTGAAGGAGCGGACCCTACCCGCGGATGCCGCACGTTATCTGATTATTCCCGTGCCGGCCATTTCCTTCGGTGCCGGCGCGCGCACGAACAGGCGCAGGCCGCTTATTACCAGCGAGATTCCCGCGGGCTTCGTGGCTCTGGTACCCGGTGAGCCGCTCGAACGCGGGGTTGACGTATTCGATGCGGCCGTTTCGATCAGTGATGACCACCGAGTCGGCGCACTGGGAGACGGCGCGTGACAGGATACGAAGTTGCTGCTGCACCAGCCTCGGCACCGGAGTCCCCTTCTCCACAC
>VGFD01000429.1 GCA_016868975.1 Armatimonadota bacterium
CCACGTGGTCGTGATGTTTCTTGTGCGTCGCCACGTGCTCCGCCAACAGTTGGGGAGAGGCCACGATGTCGTCGTCGATGAACAGGATGATGGCGCCCCGCGCGTGACGGATGCCCAGGTTGCGCCCGCGCGCCAGACCGAAGCCGGAGTGCTCCTGGTGGAGGTACACCAGCCGGCAGGGGGCTTGCTCCTGGATGCTTCTTACGTAGTCACCGGTGCCGTCGGACGAGCCGTCGTCCACCAGAATAATCTCGTATTCGTCCTTTGCGAAATCCTGGTTGAATAACGCCTCAAGAGCTCTCCCAAGGAGGTGCTTTCTGTTGTAGGTGCACATTTGCACGGAGATTTTTATTGCCAACGGTTCCGGGCTCTCCTTTCGGCGGACGCGCGCCCTCCAGATGCTTGTTCACGGGTCCGGCCGGCTCCTCAACCGCTGCTTGCGTGCGAGCAAACTCTTCCTCGAGGGTCTTGAGGTAGTGATATTGAAAAATCCGACTTTCCAGGAACGATCGCATGCCGGACCCCATGGTGTCGACGCGCCCGTCCCAGGACTTCATCCACAGATTTCCGATGAACTCGCTGGACAGCAATTTGTTCCACGGCTTGAGCGCCGGGTGCAGGCCGGTGGCCAGCGCCACCTTCCAGTGCGGGTGCTTTCGGTAATACGCCACCGCGCTGCGTCCCAGCTCCTGCGCCTGCTTGATCATGTGCGTCATGTGCTCTTTGGGCTGCTCGGGCTTGTAGTGGTAGACGATCGCCTTCGAATTGAACTGCGCGTTCCAGCCTTTTTCGCGGAGCCGCCAGCCCAGCTCGTTGTCCTCAAAGCCGTACTCCATGAACGACTCGTCGAAGCCGCCCACCTGCAGGAGCGCGAACTTGCTCACCGACGCGTTGCAGGTGCAGAAAAACGCGGACGAATAATCGCGCCACGAGGCGGAGTGCTTGTCCGGGATCTGATATTGTTTGATGTTGATAATCGGTCCGCGCACCACGATGTGAGGCCGCGTCTTGTGGTAGTCGAAGTGCTCCTGCAACAGGTCCGGCGGGGCCAGGATGTCGTCGTCGACGAACAGGATCCAGTCGCCCTGCGCTTCCTTGAGGCCCTTGTTGCGCGCCGCCGCGCGGCCGGCGTGCTCGATCCGATAATATTCGAGCCGCTCGTACATGCCCTTGGCCATCAGTTTGGTCATGTGCTCGGTCTTGTCGGTGGAGCCGTCGTCGACCACGATGATCTGGTAGTCGCCCCGCGGCATGTACTGGTCGTTCAAGGTTTCCAGGGCGCCCTTAAGCAGATCCGCACGGTTGTACGTGCAGATGATGACGCTCATCTTGAACGGTTCTTTGCCCACTGCGTTACACTCTCCGGCCGGGGTCGGCTCCTCAGTTGACCGTCCCTGACGCCTCAGTTGACCGCGCCGCCGGATCCTCGCGCATGGCGACCGCGGCCGACCTTCCGCCGCTTTCGTCGAGGAGCCCTAAAACCCTCTCCGCGACTTGGCGCAGCAGGCGCTCGCGGTCCTTCTCCGTCTTGACGGCGCAGGCGGTGATAGCGACCGGGTCCGCGCCGCGGCCACCGCCGGGCCTGTTGGCGGTGATATGGAGCGTCATTTTTTCAGTCGCTCCACGAGACGAGTGGTCGAAAATCCCGGGATCAGCGGCAAGATGCGCACCACGCCGCCCACGCTCCGCACGGCTGGCGTTTCGGGGATGGTTTCCGCGTCGTAGTCGCCGCCCTTCACGTGGACCTGCGGCTTGAGCGCGAGGATGGTTTCTATGGGCGTGTCCTCGTCGAAAATCGTCACGTAGTCTACGCAGGCCAGCGCGCCGACGACCTCCGCGCGCTGCGCCTCGCCGACCAGGGGACGCTCGCTGCCCTTGTCCAGACGCCGCACCGACGCATCGGAATTGATGCCCACGACGAGAATGTCTCCCAGCGCCCGGGCCGCTTCCAGCAGCCGCACGTGGCCCACGTGGAGCAGGTCGAAGCAGCCGTTGGTGAACACCACGCGGCGCCCGTCGCGGCGGGCGTTCTCCAGGGTGCGGGCGAGCGCCTCGCGGGGCTTGATTTTTTCCGCGGCGGTCTTCACGCGTGCTCGCGCAGCGCGTGCAGAATTTCGTCCGGCGACACGGTGGCGGTGCCCACTTTCTGCACCACCACCGCCGCCGCGTGGTTGGCGAGCTGGGTGGCCTCGACCAGCGTGGCGCCGGCGGCCAGCGCCATGGTGAGCACGGAAATCACGGTGTCACCGGCGCCGCTCACGTCGTACACCTGGCGGGCCAGCGCGGGAACGTGGTGCGCGCGCCGCTTGCTCTCCACCAGCGACATCCCTCGATCGCCGCGGGTGATGAGCACCGCGGTGCAGGCGAGCCGCTTCATGATGGCGTGCGCTGCGGCCTCGGCGCCTTCCTCGCTGCGCGCGTGGAGGCCGGTGGCGCTGAAGGCTTCTTTTTCATTGAGGGCGATGACGGTGGCGTTCCCAAACAGGTCCATGTTTTCCGGCTTGGGCCCGGCCACCACTGGAATATTCGCCTCCCGGGCGGCGGCCAGAAACGCGGGAAGGACCGTGCCGGTCACCACGCCCTTGTTGTAGTCGGAAACCACCAGAATTTCGTAGTCCCTGACGCCGCCGTTGACCGCCTCCAGCATGCGCCGGGCCACGCCGCCGTCGACCGGCAAGCGGCGCTCGGCGTCGGCCCGCACCACCTGCTGGTTGTGCGCGATAATGCGGGTTTTCGTGGTGGTGGGCCGCTCCGCGTCGGGGATGAGGCCGTGCACCTTCGCGCCCTGCACGGCCAGCATGTCGCGCAGTCGCTGGCCGGAATCGTCGTCGCCAATGACGCCCGCAATGCCGGCGCTGGCGCCCAGGCTGCACAAATTGTGCACCACGTTGGCGGCGCCGCCCGGCGTGTAGGTGGAGCGCTCGATGTCGACCACCGGAACCGGCGCCTCCGGGGAAATTCGCGACACGCTGCCCCACAGCCAGTGGTCGAGCATGCAATCGCCCAGCACGAGGACGCGCCGTCCGGCGAATGCCTGCAAGATTTCCCTTGCGCGCTTGATGCGAATCATGAGAGCGCGTCTTTCACGCAGGCCGCGAGCAGCCCAAGCATCAGCTCGTGATGGCCGATAATGGTGTAGCCGCGCCCGCCAAGCTCCCGCGCGCGGGAAACGGGATTGAGGTTGGATCGGTAGTGCTGCTGAAAATCCATGGTGACGCCGGTGAATTTCTCCACCGGGTGCCCGAGGTTGCGCGCTGCGGCAAAGGCTTTTTCCAGCACCACCGGGAGCACGACGGCGGAGCCGACGTTCATCACCACCGAGCCTTCCCCGACGTGCGCCATCACGCCGCACAGCAGGCGGAGGTCCTCGAAGGTGGCCGCGCCCATCGCGTCGCCGCGGGTGCTGGGATGGGTGTGGTGGATGTCCCCGCCGATGGCGAGGTGTACCGTGACGGGTATGCCGAGCCGCGCGCCGGCCGCGAGAATTGACAGGGATTTGCGCGGAGAATCCGTGCCGAGGAGTTTTTCGCCGAGCGCCTGGCCGAGGCCGATGCCGCGGGCCTGCGCATCGGCGGTGGCGGCGTTGATGAACTCGCCGGTTTCGGTGACCATCCCGAAATTGCCGGCCTTGATTCCGTCGGCCACGCTCTCGGAGGTCTGGCCTGAGAGCACCAGCTCGCTGTCGTGGATGGCGCCGGCGCCATTGAGCGCCAGTGCGGAGATGACGCCGCGCTCCATCAAATCGATGATGATTGGCGACAGGCCGACCTTGATGACGTGCGCGCCCATGGCCACCAGCACGACCTTGCCATGCCGATGGGCGTGCGCGAGGGCATCCACGACGGCGCGGAAGTCGCGCCCGAGCAGGATGTCGGGGAGCGAGTCCAGGTAGTCGCGCAGCGTGCTTCCAGGAGGCAGGGGGCGCGCAAAATCGGCGGTCCGCACCCGGCTGGCCCGCTCGTCAAGCGGGTAGGTGCGGATCTGGCTGAAGTCGAGCGGCTCAAACTGATGGGTCATAAGGGCGGGCGCGGGTTCGGCGCCCCGCATGGGGGGTCCTCCATTCCCCTTCGTTAACCGTCGCATCTTCCGATCCGCGGGCACTCACGGGGATCCGTCGTTGACGCCGGGTTAACGGCTCGCTGATTCCGGCTTAACGTTAACATGGCGCGGTCGATCTCGGCGCGCGACGGATGCTACCCTGAGAAGGATGAGGGAGAGACTGTCCGGCAAGCTGGTCCGAAGTGAGGGTGCGCGACGATGATCGCCATCGACTACGGGCGCCTCTACGCAAGTGCGCCGGCCGCCAAGGCCGCGCCGCAGCCGCCGGCCGCTCCCGCTCCGCCGCCTTCTCCGCAGCCCGACCCCTTGCAGGATCCCAAGGCGGTTGCCGTCGAGGTGCACGATCGCAGCGCCACCGTCTACACGCCCAACGGGAAGGGCGGCCTCCAGGCAAGCGGGCCGCCGGCCGCCGAAGGCTCCGGCAAGTTCAGCGGATTTTTGCGCAAGACCTTCTTGCCGAGCAACTATCCCAGCCAGGTCCACAGCGACTACGTCCCCTTCCGCAAGTGGGCCAGCGTGGCCAATTTCGCGCAGTCGGGCCTGGAATTTTTCGCCACCCAGGGAATCCTCGCCGGCCTCGGGCTGAGCGCCTCCGCTCCCACCGTGGCCACCATTGCGTTCTTCGCGAAGGACGCGCTGAATTTCGTTGGACAGATCGTCGGCGGCGCCGTGGCGCGCAAGGCCGACATCGAGCCGGTGAAGTGGTACGCGCGCGCCCAGACCATCTCCGCCGTGTCGCGCGTGGCGCAGACCGCGCTCATCGTGGCTCCGGGCGCGTTCTGGGTGCTCGCTCCGGCCTCCAACGCGGCCAACGCGTTCGCCTCCGCGATCAAGGGCGCGGCCACCGCCAACATTGACAACCACCAGGCGCTCGGCGTGAACGTCGGCGAGCTGAAGGCCAAGAACGGCAACCAGGATCTCGTCACCGGCGCGGTCGGAGCGTCGCTTTCCATCG
>VGFD01000430.1 GCA_016868975.1 Armatimonadota bacterium
CCGGCGCGGCGCGCTCCACGGTCACCACCGCCTGGGCCGGCTGTCCGGCCGCGCTGGTGGCCATCAGGACCACGCTGTTGTCCCCCACCTCCAGCGGCACCTTCACGTTCACCTGGGCGCCGCCCGCCGAGCGCTTCAGCGCCGCGCCGGCCAGGGGCACGTCCCGCCCGTTCACCGAGACGGACACCTCCGACACGCCGCCCTCCGCGCTGATCGTGCCCACCAGCATCACGCTGTCGCGCGCCACGCTGGAAGCGGTGCCGGGCGCGTTGATGCGCACCACCGGCGGCGCTGAAGGACGCGGCGTGGGCACCGGCTGGGCCAGGGCGACCGTGGTCGGCGTGCTCGGGCGGGCCGCCGCGCTCCGCGCCAGCACCCAGGACATGGCGCCGGTCCCGGTCAGGTCCGCCATGGGCACCTGCTCCTTGCCGTTCTCGCGCAGGCCCACCGTGTCGGCCACGTGCCGCTCCAGGTAGGCGGCCAGGTCCGAAATGCGGATGACCCCGTCGTTCCCCGCGGCGGCGCCCCGCAGTCCCTCGACCAGGAAGTACGTAAAATATCCGTGGCCGTTGTAGCCCTCGTAGGAGCGCTGCTTCGGCTTGCAGGAGAACAGGGTCACCACCGCCTCCACGCCGGCGCCCTGGTGGCCGGCCAGCACCAGGTCGCGGGCGAAGCCCTCGGTCATCGCGTTGTCCCCGCCGCCGCGGCCGGCCCGCGGGTCGTTGCGGCAGGCGTCCACCAGCTTGAGCACCCGGGTGGCCTTGATCTCGGACAGCGCCTGCTGCACCCGCTTCACCGAGAGGCTGGAGAACTGCAAGAGCGCCGTGGAGTCGGTCTGGCTGTCGGCGGTGAGCAGGAAGCTCTCGGAGTCCTGCTCCATGCCGTGGCCGGAAAAGTAGAACACGAAGTCGTCGCCGGCCCGCACCGTCTTGCCGAAGCCGGCCAGCCGCCGCAGGACGTTTACCGCGGTGGGCCGATCGTCGCCGGCCGCCTCGCTGGTCATGACCACCACGTGGCTGCCGGGAAAACCGGCCGACTCCACCAGGGTCTTCGCCAGCTCCCGCGCGTCCGCGCCGGCGCAGCGCAGCGGCGTGATCTGCCCGCTGTCGTAGTGATCCACGCCCACCACCAGGGCCCACTTCGAGCCCTCCGCGGCGGACGCCGACAGGCTCCACCACGCCAGCGCCACGCTCAGCAGCAGGATCGAGAGCGCCAACGTCCTGTTTTTTCCCCCGGCCATCGTCGCCCCTCCTCGTTCGCGCCCACCCTCGTGGCACGCGGCCCCTGGAAACTTCCCGTCCCAGGTCAACGAACCCTGCGAGGCCATTTTCGCGGGGATAATCCCCGAAATCGGAGGATTGCCGCGGCGGGAATCGGCGAAACGGACGAGGCGCTTAACGTCGACTCTCCAGCGTAGCCATTCAGGGCGCGCTGTCTTGCGAGGGTGGCCACGGACGCCGACACATCTTTCCGGTCGCCTTTGATTTCAGTCTGCGCGAACTGGGACACTGCGTCTGGAAAACGCTGTGCCAGGGGCTCCGAACGGCGCTTGGGGATTCGCGCGTGGTGCCGGGCGCGGTAATGGTCCGCGCGACGGCCGGGGATTTGTGCAACGGACATCCACATCTGCACTCCATGTTTTCATGTGGCGCCTGGACCGACCGCGGGCGCGGCCACTTCCTTCCCTGGCCGCCTCACCTGGTGGGTGAGGACCTGGCCGCCTCACCTGGTGGGTGAGGACCTGGTGCAGCTTTTTCGCAGGAAGGTACTGGCACTCCTGTTGCGCCACCATCGCATCACGCAGGCCACCGCGGACCGCCTCATGCAATGGAGCCCGACGGGTTTTTCGGTGTGGATTGGCGCCCCAATCGAGCCGCACGAGACCGCTTCGCGCCTCCGTCTGGCCCGCTACCTGGTCAAGCCTCCGATTTCCCTCGAACGCATGGACTTCGACGCGGACGACTGCCTGGTCACTTATCGCTCCGACTCGCAGGGCCGCACGCGACGTGTGCAGGCCCTCGACTTCCTGGCCGATCTGTCGGTCCACATCCCCGATCCGGGCGAGCACGGCGTGAGCTATCTTGGCCGCTGCAGCAACCGCTCGCGGGGCACGCGACGCAAGCAAGAGGCGCCATCGGAGCCGTCGCCGGTTTCCGCGTCGTCCCCGCCGTCCCGAAAAGCGTTCCGCACAGCATGGGCGCAACTGCTTAAAAAAGTGTGGAGTGTCGACGTCACTCAATGTCCCAGGTGCGGTGGCACGGTCCGTATTCTGTCCGCCGTCTTGTTGCAGAAGGCGATCAAGAAGATACTCGACCATCTTGGCATCCCCTGGCCTCGCCCGCCCAACCAGCACGATTGTCCGCCCCTTCCCGGCATGCAAATGGCCCTGCCGCTCGTGCCGCCCGCCCGACCACAACACGTTGCTCCCCCAGAGGACGAGCCAGACCCGCGCCTCGCCGACGCATGGCCGACGGATGCGCCCTTCGAGGACGACCTGGTTTCCTGACCGACGCCGTGGTCGCCTCACTCGGCACCGGCCCTGCTTCGACGCGCCCGAATTTTGCCCAGGACGCCGCCCCGATGCCCGCGTGCCCCCGCCCTACACCCCGTGGCCCGCGCCCCAGCCCGGACATTGTTTCTAGAAGATTGCCAGGATGTAACGAACGTTCGGACCCCTGTCGACAACGTTCGGGGCGTTCAGGAATGCGTCTTTAACGGGCAAATTCATTTCCCTATCCCTAAATGCTGCCGTAATGCGTTGTCCTGAAGTCCGCCTGAAAAAATGGGGCGCCGGAGCGATCCGGCGCCCCGCTTTGCATTACGGCACCAGAGGTGCCAGCAGGGGGTGCAGCACCGCCTGTTTGTCTGTGTGGATGGTGGTCCAGTCGTCTTTCAGGATCCCGCCCGTGTCCCCGGAATTGGGATTCCAGCACCAGTAGGTGAAGTTGACGTTGTTGTCGCGCATGTACGCGGTGATGGTTTCAAACCACGTGCGGTCCACCGCCTTCACGTAGAAGGTTCCGAATTCACCGACCAGCACCGGCGCGGTGTTTTGCTTTGCGAGGTAGCCCCACGTCGCGTCCCACAGCGGCGCCAGGTTGGCCGGATAGCTCGGGTCGGAGAACCACGGCTGGTTGTACACCGAAGTGGGATAATCGTGCGGCGAGTAGACCAGTTTGTTGGGCACGTTGAGCCGCACCGGCGCGCGTCCCGCGGCGCGCAGGTTGCCGCCCCACCAGTAGTAGTGTCCGTCCACGACCTCGACGCCCTCGACGACGATCAACAGGTCCGGATTGACCGCGAGAATTGCGTTTCCGCAGCGCTCCGCGGCCAGCCGCCAGTCGGTGGACGCCACGCCGGTGCCCCAGGTGGCGGCGCCGTGCGGCTCGTTGTGCAGATCGCAGGCGATCACGGTGGGATTTCCCTTATATCGCGTCGCGAGCATCACCCAGTCATTGATCCAGCGCTGCTCGGAGATTTCGCTGGTGTACCACAGCTCGGACATGCCGGCCGAAGTGGGACGGTGGCGATCGAGCATCACTCGAATGCCCCGCTTGCCGCAGCCTTCGATCACCTTGTCCATGATCTGCAGCCCGTTTAATCCCACGAGCTGGGGATTTTTGAAGAAGTCGATGCCGTTTGGCGTGGCGCCCGCGTCGAACAACTGGTTGCAGTAGGGGAGGCGCAGGCAGTTGTAGCCGAGCCCGGCAATTTGATCGAGCATGGAGTCGAGCGAGCGCGTCCACAGGCCGTGCGGCGCGAAATTGCTGGTTTCCAGTCCAAACCAGTTGAGGCCGGTAAGGCGCACCGTGTTTCCGTTGGAATCCACCAGCCGGCTGCCCTGGGTGCTGACGTAGCCCTTCGTGGTGGGCGGCGGCGTGGGCGTTGGCGTGGGCGCCGGCGTTGGTGTCGGCGTTGGCGTTGGCGTCCCGCCGGCGTTGTAGGTCAAGACAATTTGCGACGCGCTCACCACGGGATTTCCGGGCTGCCCCTGAAATCCAAAGGTCACCGTGGCGCCGGGCGCAATCTGCGCGTTGTAGGATTCTGGCGTGAAGGTGTAAACAGTTCCCGTGCGGCCCGCGAGGCGCGCGTTCCACAGGTTGGTGATGGTGCGGTCGAGGTCGAGCTTCACGGTCCACGAGGTGACCGTGGTGCTCGAATTATTGCGAATGGCAATTTCCCCTACGGAGCCGCTGCCCCAGTTGTCCCTGGTGGCGTAGGTGGCGCTCACTGCTCCAGCCGGGGGCGGCGTGGACGGTGGCGGCACGTAGCCGGTCAGGGCATACCCGGAGGGTGGCGTGACACCGCCGCCGGGCGATCCGTTGAATCCAAAGGAAACGCTTTTTCCCGGGTCGACGTAGGAATTCCAGGTTTCCCCCTGGATCACGAACCGCTTACCGTTTTGCGACACGATACGCCCGTTCCAGATCTCGTTGATGGCGTGCGGAAAATCGAAGGCCAGCTTCCAGCCCTGGATTTTCTGCGCGCCGGTGTTGCTGATGGTGACGTTGCCGCCGAAGCCGCTGCCCCAGTCGCTGCTGACCTTGAAATCCACCCGGTAGCTCGCGGGATCGATGGTCGCGTCGGCCGCCGCAAGCGCGGAGGACACGACGGTCGTGTTTACGGCGGGGTTGTGCGCGGCCGAAGGGCCGTTCGAAGTGAGGGTGCCGGCAGCAGCCTCCACGGAGGCTTCGCCGGTGCTTCCACCTCCGCAGCCGGCCAGCGCGATGGCGATTACCCAACCCAACAAGAGCAAACGAGAACGCATGGATTCACTCTCCACTCCCGGATGCCGGTGCCTGACGCCATCCCAATTTCGGCTCGCGCTGAACGAAAAAAGCGTGCCGGGACCGTCCCCAAAATGCCCCGATTCCGTTGAAGAGGTTTACAGATCCCCGACCCGGGAATACCCCCTAGATCTGAGGGGAGCCCAGACACCATGGACGACAAAGGCAAGAAGCAAGACGCTGAGAAAACCGGTTCCGGGGGCGGTAACCCCGGCCG
>VGFD01000431.1 GCA_016868975.1 Armatimonadota bacterium
GGCCGACCGCTACCTGCACAACGCCTCGCTGAGCGCGGACGGCGGCGCGCTGGCGGTGACCACGCGCGGCAAGGCGTACTCCATGCACAACTGGGAGGGCGCCGTCACCCAGCACGGCGAGCCCGACGGCGTGCGCTACCGCCTGCTGCACTACTTGAACGACGGCAAGCGCATGGTGGCCGCGGCCAGCGACGAGGGTCCAGGCGAGCGCCTCGTGCTGCTCGACCAGAAGGGCCAGCGCGAAATTCCCGTCGACCTGGGCCGCATCGTCAACCTGGAGCCGGCCCCGGTGGGAGGGCGCGTCGCGCTGTCCAATCATCGCAACGAGGTCTGGGTGGTCGATCTCGATCGCAAGAAAATCAAGCCGACGCTGGTCGACAAATCGCCCTACGACCGCATCGCGGGGCTGGGCTGGTCGCCGGACGGAAACTGGCTGGCCTACGGATATCCCCAGACCGCGCAAACGACGTGCATCAAGCTGTGGGACGGGAAGAGCAGCCACGTGGCCACCCAGCCGGTGCTGCACGACATGCGGCCCGCCTTCGATCCGGACGGCAAATACCTGTATTTCATCGGCCAGCGGGATTTCAACCCGGTGTACGACGCGGTGCAGTTCGACCTGGGATTTCCGCGGGCCAGCCGGCCGTTCTTGATCCCGCTGCGCCGCGATCTTGCCTCGCCGTTCATCCCCCAGCCCAAAACGCCGGAGCCGCCGGCCGACGACAAGAAGAAGAAAAAGAAGTCCGGCCCGGAACTGACCCGCATCGACCTTGACGGGATCGCCGATCGAGTCGTCGGATTTCCGCTCAGCGAGGCCCGCTACGGCCGGGTGCTGGGCGTCAAGGGCGGCAAGGTGCTGTGGTCGGTGTTTCCGCTGGAGGGCGGGCGAGTTTCTTTCTGGGACACCGCGCCGCCCGCCAAGGGCACCATCGAGCAGTACGATTTCGAGAAAAACAAGCAGGAGCCGTTCGTTGAAGGCATCAGCGACTTCACCGTGGCGCGTGACGGCAAGACCTTGCTGTACCGCGCCGGGCGCCGTCTGCGGGTGGTGAAGGCCACCGAGAAGCCGGAGAAATCCAAGGACGGCGACGAGGGGACGAAATTCTCCCGCCTGACCGGCTGGGTGGATCTGGGACGCATCCGCGTCTCCGTGCGCCCGGCCGCGGAGTGGCGCCAGATGTTCCGCGAGGCGTGGCGCCTGCAGCGCGAGCACTTCTGGGTCGAGGACATGTACGGCATCGACTGGGACGAAGTCTACGCGCGCTATCGTCCGCTGGTCGACCGCATCGCCACCCGCCATGAATTCTCCGATCTGTTGTGGGAACTCCAGGGAGAGTTGGGCACCTCGCACGCCTATGAAATGGGCGGTGAATATCGGCAGAGCCCGCACTACCGGCAGGGCTCGCTGGGCGTGGAATTCGAGCGGGACAAGAAATCCGGCCTGTTCCGCATCGCGCGCATCTTGCAGGGCGATCCGTGGGATCCGCCGGTCACTTCTCCGTTCAACACGCCGGGCGCCAACGTGGCGGTGGGCGAGGTGGTGCTGGCCATCAACGGGCTTCCGGTGGGCGGTGACGTGCAGCCCGCCGAGCGCCTGGTCAACCAGGCCGGGCTCGAGGTCGCGGTCACGCTGCGCGGCAAGGGTGGCGCGACGCGCACGGTCACCGTGAAGGCCCTGGCCGACGAGCGCGCGGCCCGCTACCGCGAGTGGGTGGATTTACAGCGGCGCATCGTGCACGAAAAAACCGGCGGCCGCGTCGGCTACGTGCACATTCCGGACATGGGGCCGGAGGGATATTCGCAATTCCACCGCGGATTTCTGGTGGAATACGATCGCGACGCGCTGATCGTGGACGTGCGCCACAACGGCGGCGGCCACGTCTCCAGCCTGCTCTTGCAGAAGCTGGCCCGCCGCCGATTGGGCTACGATTTTCCGCGCTGGGGGATGCCGGTCCCGTATCCCATGGAATCGCCCGGCGGGCCGCTGGTCGCGCTCACCAACGAGCACGCCGGATCCGACGGCGACATGTTCAGCCACGCCTTCAAGATGCTGAAGCTGGGCCCGCTCATCGGCAAGCGCACCTGGGGCGGCGTGGTGGGAATTTCTCCGCGGCACACGCTGGCCGACGGGACCATCACCACCCAGCCGGAATTCTCGTTCTGGTTCGACGACGTGGGCTGGCGCCTGGAAAACTACGGCACCGAGCCGGACGTCGAAGTCGACAACGCGCCCCAGGACTATCGCCGCGGAAAAGACCCGCAGCTCGAGCGCGCCATCGCGGTGGCGCTGGACTTGCTCAAGGAGCGCCCGCCCCACCGCCCGGAGCGCATGCCGCACAACCGCTTCGTGCGTCCCCGCCTGGGCCCCCGGCCGCAGGGCCAGCCGGCGAAAAAGCGCAAGCGCTGAGTGGCGCTCGACACATCGTGGCCCAATGAGTGGCTGCGGCCCGACGTGAAAGTCTTCATGAGAAGCTGGTGATGCCTGGAAAAAAGGAGGATCCCTTCTGGCAGGCGGTGAAGCCCCGTCGCCCGCGCGGGATCCCCGCGCCGATAAGGATACACAAAGGGTGAGAGACAATGAACAGCGCCGTTCTCGAGGTGGCCACCAACATCGCTGAAAGCAACAACATCCCGTTGCGCGACGTCATCACCCGCTTCCGCAAGGTGGGCATCGAGTTTCGTACCGAGACGAATCACTCGTTCACCGGGGAGCCCAAGGAAGAGCAAGTGCTGCTGGGATACGCCTACCAGGGCCTGTTCTACCCCTACACCGAGGAAGAGAACCGCAAGATGCTCGAAGGTCTGGTGGTTTCGCCTCCGACTCCGGCTCCGAAAAACTGAGCCGTCGCCCCCGGCGGCGAGGACGTTGGAACGATGGTGGTGGCGGCTCAGCGGGGAGGGGTCCCATCCCTCAAGGGCAACCGATAATCCGTGCGTCTAGGAAATCCTCGCGAAATTAAATTAACTGATCAGCCGGTCTCGGCGCTGACTGGATCCTCGAAGGCGGCATAGACGGTGCGTGGCATGAATACCCGCTCCTCTGGCTGAAATTCTATTGCCATGTACCCGGGGAACGCCTCGGCAGGATGCGACGGCGCCACTGCGAACCTTGCGGCCATGACGTTTTTGGAATCGTCCGCGGTGCAACGGGCGTTCAAGGCGCTGTTGCTGGCTGTCGTGTCTCTGTACTTCGGTCTGGTCGCCCTGGGAAATCTCACCGCGTGGGGCATCAATTATCCCTTCGTGGGGCACGTGATGGCGATGGATACCGTGTTTCCGGGCAATCCGCTCACCTGGCGCGCGATCCACGATCCGTTGCTGTGGCGCGTGTCCTATGCCCTGCTCATCGCCTGGGAGTGCGCCGCATTTCTTTTCACGGCGCTGGCCGCCTGGCGCTTCGCCGGCGCGGTGCGCCGTCCGGAGGCCGAGCCCGCAGCGCGCCGTCTTGCCTGCAACGCGCTGGTGTTCGGGCTCCTCCTGTGGCTGGGCGCCTTCATTACCATCGGGGGCGAGTGGTTCCAGATGTGGCAGTCGCGGGAATGGAACGGTGTGGACGCGGCGCTGCGCAATTTCGCCTGCCAGGCGCTGGTGCTGTTGTACGTCAACCAACCCACGGAATAAAAAAACTCCCCGAGTGAGGTCGGGGAGTCAACCGTCGAATCAGCTCGCGATCTTCACGCGCTCGATGCTCATCTGGCCGTCGGTCCAGCGGACCACGCCGGTGTAGGGGCGGCCCTTCGCGTCGAACAGGTCGCGAGTGGTCACCGGCTTGCCCGGCTCGGTGTAGAGGATGCGGCCGCTGGCGATGAGTCGCTCCAGGTTCTTGCGGACGCGGTTGGTGACCTCGGCGTCCTTCGCGAGGCTGCCGTCCTTGTCGACCAGCGTCTCGACGACCGCGCCCTGGAACATCCCGTACTGGTCGCCGCGCAGGGTGACGCGCACCGGGCGGGTTGCGTCCTCAAGCGTTGCCGCGCGGTTGGAGGACGCGAACGGCCCCTCGCCCGGCACCACCTCTTCCGAGGTCCGCAGGATGCGCCGCTTCTGGAACACGCTGGTGAGCAGCGCCGCGTTTTTGCCGTTGTTGTGCTGCTGGTCGGCGCGAATCATGGCCTGGGCCATATCGCGGAAGGTGAAGTCGCCGCGCGGTGCGGTCTTGAACAGGTTGCCGTACATTTTCAGGCTCTCGTCGCCGGCCGCGCGCAGCGCCTGCTCGGGGGACATCCCCGCGGCGAGATTGGCGTCGGTCAGGCCCTTCAGCACATCGTTGAACGCGCCGGTCCAGAGCCTCGCGAAGCTGTGCGCCTCGCTGCCCAGCTCGTTGGGGCCGCCCGTGTCGGGCAGCGTGGACGGGTCCTTCCACACGAAGTTGTTGCGCGCCGTGCGGACGTAGTCGCCGCCGGTGACGTTGCGCCCCACGCTGTGGTTGATGGCGGCGCCCAGCTCTTCGCCGGTGTCGGCCAGGAAATTCGGCTTCGAGAGATCCCCGCCGGTCTGCTTCGCGAGCGCCGCGACCGCGCCGTCGTCTTGCAGGGTGACGAGCATCGCAACCACGTCGCCGAACGCCTCGTGGAAGGCGGCCGGATCCGGCGACCAGGTAGAGAAGTAGCCGGGACGCAGCCCGTCGAGGATGGCGTGGCCGGCCTCGTGGGCCACGACCTCCCCGGAGTCGGCGGAGAACACCGTCTTGCCGGTCTTCGGATCGTCGGCGTGGAAGAAGCGCAGCCCGGCGTCGTCGCGCGAGTAGTACGCGTTGAGATCCTCGCCGGCGTCGGCCACGATCCCCAGCTTGTCGGCGCGGAACGCCCAGTCTATCTTGTGGCCCAGCGACTTTTCCATCAGGTCGATGGTGCGGCCCACCGCGGCCAGCGACACGGCGCCGTGGTAGCGCTCGTCGGAGGGCGTGAATACGTAGCCGTTCTCGTTGGGCGTGATGCCGGGCCCTTCCAGGCGGGCCTTCTCGACCGAGGGCCCCGGCCCCATCCG
>VGFD01000432.1 GCA_016868975.1 Armatimonadota bacterium
CGAAGTCACCATGCGGCCCAAGATCGACGAGCACGATTTTCAGGTGAAGTACCGCATGGCCAAGCGCCTGCTGGAAGACGGGGACAAGGTCAAGGTGACGGTCCGCTTCCGGGGCCGCGAGATGGCCCATCCTGAGCTGGCCTTCGGCCTCCTCCAGCGCTTGAACGAGGAGTTGAGCGCCATGTGCATCCAGGAGCGCGCCCCCCGCATGGAAGGTCGCTTCATGCACATGATTCTGGCGCCCAAGGAGAGCGCGGTCGCCAAGGAAGGCCCTGGCGAGGCGGCTCCGCCTCCAAAGAAGCCGGCGGCTCCGCCCCCCAAGCCGGCCGCCCAGCCGGTGCAGCAGAGCACTTAAAAAAGAAGCCCCGCCGAAGCGGGGTTCTTTTCTTGGCCATCGCCTGGTGAGAACTCAGGGTCCGAAGGTATTCTTCTTGTCCAGTACCACTTCCACCGGCTTGATCTGCCAGATCTCCTCGGCGTATTGCCGAATCGTGCGATCCGACGAGAAGAAGCCCATCTTCGCGATGTTGATGGCCGACTTGCGATACCAGCCGTCCACGTCGCGCCACGCCTTGTCGACTTCCTCCTGGCAGCGCACGTAGGCGTCAAAGTCGCGCAGCACGAGGTACGGGTCGCGGCCCAGCAGGTTGTCCAGCAGCGGCTTGAACAGCCCCGGGTCCTCCGGAGACAGCGCGCCGGAGCCGATCAGGTCGATGACGCCGCGCAGCTCCTCGCTGTTGCGGACCGGCTCCAGCGGATCGTAGCCGTGCGCGGTCAGTCCCAGCACTTCCTCAGCGCGCAGCCCGAACAGGAAGAAGTTGTCCGCCCCGACCTGTTCGCGGATCTCGACATTGGCGCCGTCCAGCGTGCCGATGGTGAGCGCGCCGTTGAGCGCGAACTTCATGTTGCCGGTGCCGGAGGCTTCCTTGCCGGCGGTGGAAATCTGCTCGGACAGGTCGCTGGCCGGGAAGATCTTTTCTGCCATCGACACGCGGTAATTCGGCAGGAAGACCACCTTGTAGCGCCCGGCCACGTCGCGATCGTTGTTCACCAGCTTCGCCGTGGCGGTGATCAACTTGATGATGAGCTTGGCCAGGAAGTATCCCGGCGCCGCCTTGCCGCTGTAAATGAAGGTGCGCGGCACGACGTCCAGCGAGGGATTGCGCTTGAGCCGCAGATATCGTGCGAGGACGTGCAGCACGTTGAGATGCTGCCGCTTGTACTCGTGCAGCCGCTTGATCTGCACGTCGAACATCGAGTGGGGATCCACGTCGACGTCCACCGTCCCCTTGATGTAACGCGCGAAATCCGCCTTGTTGGCTTCCTTGATCTGGCGCAGCGCCTGGCGGAAAGAGGGGTCGTCCGCCAGCGGGGCAAGCTTCTGCAGCCGGTCAAGATCCCCGGCCCAGCCGTCCCCGATGCGGCGGGTAATTTCGTCGGCCAGCCGCGGATTGGCCATCAGCAGCCAGCGCCGCGGCGTCACGCCGTTGGTCTTGTTGTTGAAGCGCTCCGGCCACATCTGGTAGAAATCGCCCAGCACGTCGCGCTTGAGCAGCTCGGTGTGGAGCGCCGCCACGCCGTTGATCGAATGGGCTCCCACGGTGGCCAGGTGCGCCATGCGGACGTGTTTGTTGGGGTGCTCCCCGATAATGGACATGCGCTGGACGCGCGCGTCGTCGCCGGGGAAGCGGGTTTTCACCTGCTCCAGGAAGCGGCGGTTGATCTCGTAGATGATCTCCAGGTGGCGCGGCAGCAGGCTGCCAAACAGGTCGACCGGCCAGGTTTCGAGCGCCTCGGCGAGCAGCGTGTGGTTGGTGTACCCCATGATTGCCACCGTCTGCTCCCACGCCTCGTCCCAGGGCACTTTGTACTGATCGACCAGCAGCCGCATCAGCTCGGCCACCGCCACGCTGGGATGGGTGTCGTTGAGCTGGATGGCGACCTTCGAGGAGAGCGCCCCGAAGGTCTGGTGGACTTTCACGTAGCGGCGGATGATGTCTTGCAGCGACGCGGACACGAAGAAAAACTGCTGCTTGAGGCGCAGCTCGCGGCCCTGCACCGAGTTGTCGTTGGGATACAGGACCTTGGAGATGTTCTCGCTGAGGTTTTTCTGCTCCACCGCGCGCAGATAGTCGCCCTCGTCGAACTCGCGGAAATCGAATTCTTTGGTGGCGCGCGCCGCCCACAGCCGCAGCGTGTTGGCGTTGTCGTTGTCGTAGCCGTCGATGGGCGTGTCGTAAGGCACCGCCAGCACGCTCATGGCCGGGATCCAGCGCACCCGATGGGCCCCGTGCTCGTCGGTGTATCCTTCAGTGCGCCCGCCGAAATAAATCGGGGTCACCCGCTCCGGCCGCACGATCTCCCAGGGATTGCCATACTGCAGCCAGCGATCCGGCTGTTCCACCTGGAAGCCATTGCGGATCTGCTGCTCGAAAATCCCGAATTCATAGCGGATGCCGTAGCCGTAGGCGGGCAGGCGGAGGGCCGCCATGGAGTCCAGGAAGCAGGCGGCGAGGCGCCCCAGGCCGCCGTTTCCCAGGCCGGCGTCGGGCTCGCAATCGAGCAGCACGTCCATGTCCATGCCGAGCGCCTTGATCGCTTCCGGCAATTTCCCCTCGAGCTCGACGTTGATGATGTTGTTCATGGTGTAACGGCCCATGAGAAACTCGGCGGAGAGATAATAAACGCGCTTGGCGTCCTTCTCGTAATAGGTTTCCTGGCTGCGGAACCAGCGGCGCATGATGCGATCGCGGATGGTGTAGGCCAGGGCGAGGTAGCGGTCGAGCGGAGTGGCCGACTCGTCGTCCTTGCCGAGGGTGTAGCGGAGGTGGTCGGTGAACGCGTGCTTGAGCGTCTCCACGCTCATTCCGGTGCGGTCGTCCTCGAGCCGGCCGGCGCGGGCTTCGGACCCGTTGGGCTTAACAATCGTCTTCGCCATGAGGAGGCCTCCTTTTTCGTCTGAGGGGGGCGGAGTCTTCGTCTGCCCCCCGCCTCCTCCTGTCGGAGGATCCACTTGCCGGCGGACCGAAACGGCCCCCGTGCGTGAGCGTGTGGTTTCATGCGTCCTGACGCCGCGCGAAGCGTGCGGGCTGTTGCGGCTCGGCGGTTTGCAGGCGTCCGGCGGCGCGCCCCTGGCCGACCTGGCGGCGCCCAACGGGCTTCCTGAAGGAGATTTGCCGGCCGACCTGGCCGGCGTGCTGTCCGACGCGGGCTGGCTTGACTCCACCGCGCCCCCTCGGCTGCGCGTGGAGTCCGATCGCGCCGTGCGCATCCTGGCCGCGCCGCACCGCCACCTGCACTTCGTGCTGGGCGCCGCGGAGGGCCTCGACGCGGTAGACCTTTACAACGACGCGGATTCCACCGAGGGTTGGGTGCGTGTCGCGCGCGAGGGCGGCGGCGCCTCGGTGGAATTCTTCCTGGGCGCCACCTCGCTGATGGAGCGCGTGGCCACCGCCATGGAGCTGGACGGCACCTTCACCCGTCCGCGGCTCTCCGTGCGCTGGCCGCTGGAGCGATTGCTGGTGCTGCTCTGCCTGCTGGACGCCTTCCGCGCCAGCAGCCTGCGCGCCATCCTGGAGCGCGGAGCGCCCGCGCCGTTCACGGTGGACGCCGAAACGCTGCTCTCGTTTTTCAAGCAGGGATTGTCGCGGGTGCACTATTACTGGGGCGTGAGCCTGGGGACGATTCTGCTGCCCTGCCCGATGAACATTACCCATGCGCGCCTCGAGGCGGTGCTGGAGGATCTGGCCCGCGAGGGATTTTTGTCGCGCACCACTCACGGCACGTTCCGACCCAAACGGGCGCTCCTTGAATTTTGCGTCTCTCTGCTGCTGGTGCCCTCGTTTTTATCGGTTTCCCTGCGCTGGCTGCGCGGCGCGCAGTCGCTTCCCGGGGCGCACCTGGCCGCGATCCGCGGCGCGAATACCCTGTGGGTGCTGGAATTCTACTCCGAGGACGGCGCCATTTTCGTGAGTATCGACGCCTGTCGCGGCAGCGAATTGCTGGACCTGTTGCGTGAAGTGCTCCTCACGGTGGAGCCTCTCGTTGAGCTGCCGGAGCCCGCTCCGAAGGCCGAGACCCCCGCCCCGCAGCTGCCAGAGCCACCGCCCTCGCCGCTGCCGGGGGCTCCGGCCGGCGCCTGCATGCACTGCGGACATCCGCTGCGCGGGGGCGCGAGATTCTGCGTGTCGTGCGGGCGCGCGCAGGAAAATCCGGTCTGCAATGCGTGCGGAAAATCTTTGCCGGTGGGCGCGCGGTTCTGTTCCGCGTGCGGCACGCCGCAGGCCGCCCCCCAGGAGTCCCATGGATGAGTTTCGTGAATCGTATTTGAAGGACATCCGCGGCGCGACCTCGGACGCGCTGGCGGAACGCAAGATCATTCTCGCCTTGAGCGGATCCATCGCGGTGGTGGAAGCGCCCGCCCTGGCGCGCGAATTGATGCGCCGCGGCGCGGACGTGTGGGTGTGCATGACGCCGAGCGCGGCGCGTCTGGTGACCCCGGAGGCGATGGCGTGGTGCACCGGAAACCCGGTGGTGAGCGAACTGACCGGCTGGGTGGAGCACCTGTTCCTGGCCGGCGAGTGGAAAGGCGCCGCTGATTTACTGCTGGTGGCGCCGGCCACCGCGAACACGGTGGCGAAAATGGCGCTCGGCATCGACGACACCGTGGTGACCACGGTGGCCACCACCGCCATCGGCGCGAAAATGCCGGTGCTCGTGGCGCCCGGCATGCATGCGGTGATGGCCGAGCACCCGGCGTTTCAGGAAAATCTCGCGCGCCTGGAAACCCTGGGCGTGGACATCATTCCCCCGCAGGTTGCGGAAGGCAAAGCGAAGATGGCGGCGGTTTCCAGAATCGTCGACGCCGTCATATCGCGGCTGGGACGCGCGAGAGATCTGGCGGGCCGTCGCGTGCTTATCACGGCCGGGCCGACGGTGGAGTATATCGATCCGGTGCGGGTGGTCACCAACCTCTCCTCA
>VGFD01000433.1 GCA_016868975.1 Armatimonadota bacterium
AAGCGCCCACAGCCGTCTGGATAAACCCGCCAGGCACCGTTCCGGCGGCCCCGGAATCTACAGTAATTACGACCGCCCAGGTGTCTCAAACCTATTGACAAATTCCGATGGGCGCATAAGGATTGCGCACTGAAATGCTCTGTAAGGCGGTCATTTTCGGCTCCCCAGTCGAGAACGAGATCCCCGGTCCCCGTGCGTGGCGTATCATACGCGCTCCGCCGCCGCGAAATGTTGCCCGCGTGTAAACGTCTTGACACTCAGTTCAGGGCTCGATGAGTGTGAAACGAAGTCCGGCAGCCACGTTCATCCAGCGCAGATCGCTCTCGTCACGCTGCATCTGGATGTGCGTTGCATCCACTCGGACCTGAACCCAGGTAGGGTCAACACTGACCCACTGGTGGCCATCATGAATCTGCGCCCAGGCGTGCCAACCGAACGCACCGTCCACGTAGGCCAGTCCGCCCACTTCCCTGGCGGGGATGCCGGTAGCGCGGGCCAGCGCTACAAACAACAGCGTATGCTCGGTGCAATCACCCGCCCGGTTCGAGAGCACCGCTCTCGCAGTGGAAGCATTTCTGTTGGTCCGCTTGTCAAGGGCTTTATACACCCAGTGCACCAATCGGCCAACACGCTCGTCCAGGGAACGCGCACCGCGCGTGATGCGACGCGCCAACCCGACAATGGTTTCGTCGATGTCGACCGTTGGAGTTCGTCGCAAGGCATGGCGACGCTGCGTTGGGGACAGCAGATCCGATTGTGGGACTCGAAATTCCCGTCGGGCTGCCAGCATTACACGCCCTTCCTTGTGACTCACGGTTTGCCGATGGCTGGTTGGGAACGCAAACCCGTTCGCTCCCTTTACTTCAAGCACGATCCGGTCGACGGTTTCCGCATCCGGTATTGGTCGCGACAGGGGTATTCGCGTCAGCGACAGCAAGTCGACCGGCTCCTCAAGGCGGGAGGCACTGACTTCGTCCTCGGCCCTTATCTGAATGAAGCCGCCGGCCTCAGCCCGCCACGGGATACCGTTCGGGGACAGAAGCGCCTCGGCCAGAACGCCCTTAGAATCAACGCGGACACGCAGAGCCCTTGTCTCGACACCACCCCACCGCATGGATTCACCGCCAAGGAATGTGTATTCATCAATGCTCGCGACCGGATCTTCGTCCCATGAAACCTCCACCAACCGGGTCCGGTCGCCGGACTTCGCGCTCGCAAGCCAACGCTCAAACTGCTGTTCCTGTCGAAGCGTATCCGCACGAGCCGGCACAACCCTGCGCGTTACCTTTCCCGCCGTTCGCGTGGTGATCAGAAACCCCGTGCTTGAGCGATGCACATCACGCTCCGCGCTTGTGCCGTCCTCGTTATCGACCTCGCGGGCGGCCACAACAGGACCCTCACCGGCCAGCTCGTAAAACGTGCGCTCCGTGAGATCCGTGCGAGCCGTCTCACCCATCATTGAGACGCGCATATGAAATTCGTTGAAGGTCTCGGCGACGTCCCGCCCTTTGTATCGTCCGGGTCCAAAGGTCATTCGGGCCCAACCGATCTTCTTCCCGGCGGCGTACATACCGTAACTCTGCCGGAACGCCGCCCGCCGCACAAAGTCCGCCAGGGATTCACGTGAGGCCGGCAAGGGCGCCACGCTCTCCTCGGGAGTGGGAATACCCGCCGCAGGGGTCTGCTTCGCCGCAACCGGTGGGGGTGCCGGCGGTCGGGCCGCACAGCCAGCCAGCAGTATCAAGACCAGGACAACACTGAGTCGCATGTCAGCAGGTTTCGGGCGCGAATCCTTGATTCCCGTGTTACATTTCGTGTATACTAAACACTAATATGAACGACACGCAGATCAGCAAGTTTATGAGCCTCCTGTTGCGGCACGCGCCGGAGAAGGCCGGGCTGCGGCTCGATCCGCAGGGTTGGATTGCCGTGGACGACCTCGTGGCCGGGATGAACCGAGCCGGGCGGGCCCTCTCCCGCGCCGACGTCGAGCGGATCGTGGCCGCCAACGACAAGCAGCGCTTTGCCCTGAGCCCGGACGGCGCACGCATTCGCGTCAGCCAGGGGCACTCGGTGGAGGTCAACCTCGCGTACCGGCCCGTGGAGCCGCCCGAAGTGCTGTTTCACGGCACGGCCACACGTTTCGTGGAGTCAATCATGGCAAGCGGCCTGGAGCGCAGATCCCGCCACCATGTGCATCTGTCCGCCGACCGCGCCACCGCGGTGGCCGTCGGCAGCCGGCACGGCAAATCGGTGGTGCTCGAGGTGGCGGCCACCCGCATGAAAGCGGACGGCCACCAGTTCTTCCAGTCCGCGAACGGCGTGTGGCTCACCGAGCGTGTACCGCCAGAATACCTGTCCCCCGCCGCGGAGCGCGAACAATCCTCAGTGTAGCCACCAGGTGGCTAAATATTGGGGAATTTAGCCATCCGGTGGCTACACTTGAGGATTTAGCCAGGGGGTGGCTACATTAGCGGGAATTTAGCCACCAGGTGGCTACACCTGGGGATTTAGCCAGGGGGTGGCTACATTAGGATTAGGGGAAGTTTAGCCATCCGGTGGCTACACTTGAGGATTTAGCCAGGGGGTGGCTACATTGGGGGAATTTAGCCATCCGGTGGCTACACTTGAGGATTTAGCCAGGGGGTGGCTAAACTGACGGGGATTTAGCCAGCCGGTGGCTTAAGTGTGGGATGGGACCGCTGAGCCGACGGCACCCTCAACCGCCAAAGCCGCCGCCGCCTGGCGTCATGATGCGGAGGCGGTCGCCGGGCTCCAGCAGCACGTGGACCTTGGGGCCCAGCTCTTCCGAGCGGCCCTTGCGGATGTGCAGGTTGCGGCCGCGCTTTCCCGGGCGTCCCCCGTTCAGGCCATACGGCGCATAGAGCCGACGCTCGGTGATCAGCGTGCACTCGCAACCCACCAGCACTTCCATCTCGCGCACGATCCCGTCGCCGCCACGATGGCGGCCCGTCCCACCGGAGCCGCGGCGGATGGAATATTGCACCACGCGGAACGGATAATGCTGCTCCAATGCTTCGGCGGGCGTGTTCATGGTATTCGTCATGTGGGTGTGCACCGCCGACAATCCGTCCGCGTGCGGGCGCGCGCCCATGCCGCCGCCGATGGTCTCGTAGTACGCGAAATTCCGCCCGCGCAGAAAATCAAATCCCCCGATGGCCACGTTGTTCATCGTCCCCTGCGATGCAGCGGGGATGCGCGTCGGCAGCGCCTGGTGGAGCGCGCCAAACACCACGTCCACGATGCGCTGGCTGGTCTCCACGTTGCCCCCCGCCACCGCGGACGGGTACACGGCGCGCACCAGCGAGCCTTCCACCGCGTCGATCTCGACCGGCGCGAACGATCCATGGTTGACGATGGCGGATTTTTCGAACAGGCAGCGGATCGCGTAATACACCGACGACACCGTCACCGGCATCGGACAATTCACGTTTCCCCGCACGCCCGGCGCGGTGCCGGCAAAGTCCACCTTGAGTGCGTCGCCGTTGACGTGCACCGCCGCCTTGATGGCGAACGGCCCCGGGTCGATTCCGTCGTCGTCGAGCACGTCCTCGAAAACGTACGTCCCGTCCGGAACGGCCCCGATCGCCGCGCGCGAAGTCCGCTCGGCATACGCGATCAGGTCCTCCATCGCCACCTGCACGCGCGCCTCGCCGTAGCGGCCGACAATTTCCAGCAGGCGCTGGCGGCCGGTGTGCAGCGCCGCCACCTGGGCGCGGAGGTCGCCGTCGCGCTCCTCCGGCGTGCGCACCTGCCCGCGGATCCACTCCAGCAGGGACTCGTTCCAGCGACCGCCCTCCATTAGAGACGTGGGCGCCAGTCGAAGTCCCTCCTCGTCGATGTGCTTCGAGATCGGCATGGAGGCCGCCGCGATGCCGCCAATGTCGCTGTGGTGGGCGCGGTTCGCCAGATATCCGACGCGCCTGCCGCCGTGCTCGACCGCGCACAATACCGTGATGTCCGGCAGGTGCGTGCCGCCCTCGTACGGGTCGTTGAAAATCAGGACGTCGCCTTCCCCGGGGTGGAATTTCTCCACCACGCCGGCCGCCGCGTACGCCATCGAGCCGAGATGCACCGGAATGTGCGCCGCCTGCGCGATGAGCCGTCCGGCCGGATCAAACAGCGCGCACGAAAAATCCTTGCGCTCCTTGATGTTCGGCGAAAATGACGAGCGGCACAGCGCCACGCCCATCTCCTCGCAGATCGAGGCGAACAGGTTGTTGAAGATTTCCAGCTCGAGCGCGTTCACCGCTTCACTTCCACGAGAATGTTGCCGTGGCCGTCCACTCGGCCGCTCATGCCGGGCGCGATCAACGTCGTCGAGGTGAATTCCGCCACGATGGCGGGCCCCTGCACCACGTTTCCGGCCCGCAAGAGATCGCGCTCGTAAATCGGCGTGTCGTGCCAGCCGGCGAACCAGCACGCCTGGGTGCCCGCAATGGCTCCCGCAGCGTCCTCCCCGCCGGGCGCGATCTCGGGGATCTCCACCGACGGCGTGGGCACCACCAGTCGCACGCGCGCATTCACCATTTCCGTCGGCGCCTCTCGATTGCAGTGTCCAAACACTCGCTGGTGGCTGTCATGGAATTGATTTTCGAAACCCGATGAATAATAGACGGTGATCTCGTAGGACTGCCCGGCGTAGCGGAGATCGACCATGCGCTCCACCCGCACGTCACGGCTGAAACCCTCGCGGGCCAGCACCTGGCGGCCTTCTCGCTCCAGCGCGGCCAGCACCTCCTCGATGGCATCGAGCGAGAGCCCGAGCACGGTGCGGCTCAAGTCCTTGATCACGTCGGCGCCAAGCACGCCCAGGGCGCTCAGCGTCCCTGGACTGCCGGGCACGAACACTCGGGGCATCTCCAGGCCGGCCGCGAGATCCACCGCGTGCAGGCCACCGGCGCCGCCGAAGCAGAGGAGCGAAAAGTCGCGCACGTCGTGCCCGCGCTCCACCGAA
>VGFD01000434.1 GCA_016868975.1 Armatimonadota bacterium
CGTCTCTCCAGCGAGGCGCCCGCCCCCGCACCCTTCCCTTCCGCACGGACGGCGCCGCCAACGCCGCCCGCGCCATTTTGCGCGAGGCCGACATGTCCGAGCGGAGCCCGGCGTCAGGACGTCGCCCCGATCGGGCAACCGGAGGCCGATCCTTCCAAGAGGCATCACACCAAGGAGCCCAACCATGAGCGACACCCCCCTCATCACCCACGCCATCATCGGATGCGGACGCATCGCGGCAAACCACGCCGACGCCTTCCAGAACGCGGAGGGCGCGCGCCTCGCCGCGGTGGTGGACGTCGACGAGAGCGCCGCCCGCGCCATCGCGCAGGCCTTCGGCGTCGAGCGCGTCCACACGAGCATCGACGACGTCCTGAGGGACCCCACCATCACCTCCGTGAGTCTCTGCACCCCGCACGACCTGCACGCCCCTATGGCGCTCGACGCCATCGCCGCCGGCAAGCACGTCCTGGTGGAGAAGCCCGTCGCCATCGACCCCGAGGACGGGCGCCGCGTCAGGGACGCCGCCGAGCGCAGCGGCCTCGTCGTGATGCCCGTGGTGCAGCACCGCTTCGACCCCGCCATCATCGCCATCGGCGACATGATCGCGGAAGGAGGCCTCGGCAGGATCGTGATGCTGCGCGCCCACCTGGAGTGCCTGCGCGCCCCCGAGTACTATCGGGACAGCCCCTGGCGCGGCACCTGGGCGCACGAGGGCGGCTCGGTGCTCATCAACCAGGCGTGGCACATCGTGGACCTGCTGTCCTGGCTGGGCGGCGGCGTCCGCACCGTGACGGCGCAGAAGGCCAACCAGGCGAGCGCCGAGGTGATGGAGACCGAGGACACCCTGGTCGCCACCCTCACCTTCAGCGGCGGCGCGCTCGGCGCCCTCACCGTCAACGGCGCCGCGGCCTCGCAGTGGAACAGCTTCATCGAGGTGTGCGGCACCGACGGCGTGGTGGCGTTCGACATCAACTACCCCAACACGGTGCCCCGCCTGCAGCTCAAGAGCAAGCGCGCCATGCAGCAGCTCCGTCGCCGCCTGGAAGCCGCCCAGCAGACCACGCCCGAGGCCCCGCCCGGCCTGGCCTACTACGGCGTGTCCCACCGCGACCAGGCGCGCGCCTTCGTCGACCGCGTACTCGGCCGCCCGACTCCGCATGCCGCGGACCTCGCGCACTCCCTGCACGTCCTCGACGTGGTCCACGCGATGTACGCCTCGTCCACCGACGCACGCCCCATCACCGTCGGGAAGGAGCTGGCAGCGACATGCTGACCGAAGCGCGCGCCATCGCCCCCGAGTGGACTACCCCCTGGCCCGACGTCCACGAAGACGACGTCCAGGCCGTCGCCCGCCAGCTCTCCAGCGGCCAGCTCTCGCTGACCAGCGGCGGCATCCTGCAGCGCTTCGAGAAGCGCTTCGCCACCTTCGCCGGCGCGAAGCACGCCGGTGCCGTCAACAACGGCACCGCGAGCCTCTACGCCGCGCTGTGGGCCTGCGGCGTCGGGCCCGGCGACGACGTCCTGCTCTGCGACTACGGCTTCCACGGCATGGCGGCCGCGGTGCTTGCGCTGGGCGCGCGCGTGGTCCCCGTGGACTGTGACGCGGCCAGCCTCACCATGTCCCCCGAGGACGCGGCCCGCGCCCGCACGCCGCAGACGAAAGCGGCGCTGGTGCACCACCCCTGGGGCGCCCCCGCCGACCTGCAGGCTCTGCGCGAGGCGCTGCCGGGCCTGCCCATCGTGTCCGACGCTTCCCACGCGCACGGCGCCACGCTGCGCGGCAAGCCCCTGGCCGCATGGGCCGACGTCACGTGCTTCTCGCTCGGCCTGCAGAAGCTCATCACGGGCGGCGAGCTGGGCTGCGCGGTCACCGATGACCCCACCCTCCGCGACCGCATGCTCATCTTCGGCCACGTCAACCGGGTCCCGCGCGATCTGTCCGAGCCAAGCTGGGACGGCAACGCGGTGGGCTTGAAGCTGCGTCCGCACGTGGCCGCGCTCACCCTGGCCTACGCCCAGATCCCGCGCTACGAGCACAAGAAGTCCCTGCTCGTGGAGACCTGCGCCGGCATCGAAAGGGCGCTCGAAGGGCACGGTCTGCGCCCCCAGGCGGTCCCCCCCGACTCGCAGCGCGTGTACTGGCGCATCGTCCTGCACGCCGACGCCGACACCGAGCCCCTTCTGCGCGCCGCCGGCTTCCCCGTCGAGCCCAACCACTACTGGCCCCTGCTGCAGGACCAGTCCCTCTTCCAGTGGCCCGGAAACGAAGACCGCGTGGCGCGCCGCCCCTGCCCGACGGCCCGCGAGGTGGTCCCCCGTCTCGTCACGCTGCCCGCACCGGTGCAGCTTCCGGCGCACGTCCTGGACACCGCCCTCGCGAATTTTTCAAAGGTCGGGAACCCCCTCCCGACCCCCGGCGTCGACCTTCCACAGACCTGAAATTCGTCTGGGGCGCTGAAGGATCAGACAGCGCCAGGGAGAATGACAAAAATTCCCTTTGGGGTGGCATAAGGTCAAGGTTCCCGACCGGGAACGCCTGCTTCGCGGAGCAGGCACGGGAGCTGCGCTTCAGGAGTCGCTCCGCCACACCGTCGATCATCACCAGCCACGGCGACGGCGGGGTGCGGGTCGGGCCCTGCGGCACAAGCTCTCCCTTCGCGCCTGACGGCGACGAAGAGCCGGTCCGCACGCACCTCCGTACGGCCCGCACGGGAAGCGGGACGGGTGCGGGCAACGCTTCAAGAAGCCCACAGGAAGCTGGAACGAAGATGTGGGCTCCGGCCCGGCCCCTCTGGCCGGGTCTCTCGCGGAAGCGGTGGCTGCTTCTCGCCGAGACCCATCTCACGAGCATTGGGGTTGGACTTCATGAGCCGGACTTCGCGCGTCCCTTTTCGTTGTCTCGTATTCGCCTCTGGCGCCCTCGAGCATCCCGGGCCCGCGGCCGCCGCAACCCGCGCCGGCGCCACGGCCATCCTCGATGCGGTGTTCTGCGGCGACGACGACACGGCCACCCTGGAGCGCAACCTCGGCGCGCTCACCGACGCCGTCTCGTCCTCCGCGCCCGTGGGCCTTCGCCTGCGCGTCGACCAGGTCGAGCCCCTGGCACATCTGCTCGACGCCCTCTCCCGGCGGCCCCACGAGGTCGTCCTCAGCGGCGGTGACCTCGAGGACCTGGCGAGCGCCGTCGCCCGCCTGCGCAGCGCCCCCCTGCGCCGCGTCCTGATCGACGTCACCGACGTCGACCGCGTGGTGGCGCTCGACGCGTGGAACGTGCGCGTGGACGGCCTGGTCGCCAGCGGCCACGAGGCCGGCGGCTGGGTGGGCGAGAACACCAGCTTCCTCCTCCTGCAGAAGCTCATCGCCGCGACCCATTTGCCCGTCTACGTGCGCGGCGGCGCCGGCGTGCACTTCGCGGCGTCCTGCAAGGCGGCGAGCGCGGCCGGCGTGGTGCTCGACGACCAGCTGCTGCTGATGCCCGAGTCCCCGCTGCCCCAGGAGTGGCGCCAGCGGCTCGAGACCCTGAGCGGGCGCGAGGCTGTCGCATTGGGCGAGCGCCTGGGCGCGCCGTGCCGCGTGTACGGACGTCCCGACGCCCCCGCGGCCCGCACCCTGAAAGACCTCGAGGACGCGCTCGAAGCGTCCGACGACCCCACCCCCGAGGTGGAGCAGCGCTGGCGCCGCGAGGCCGCCGCCCTGGTGCGCTGGGGCGATCCCGCCGCGTGCGTGTGGCCCCTCGGACAGGGCGTCGCGATGGCGGCCCATTACCGCGACACGTACGGCAACACCGCGAGCCTCGTGGAGCGCCTGCTGTGGGAGGCCGACAACCACGTCCGCCTGGCCGCGCGCCACGCCCCGCTGGCGGAGGGCGCTCCGCTCGCGCGGTCCCACGGCACCCGCTTCCCCATCGTGCAGGGACCGATGACGCGCGTCAGCGATCGCGCCGACTTCGCCCACGCCGTGGCGTCCGGCGGCGCGCTGCCCTTCCTGGCCCTGGCGCTGCTGCGCGGCCCCGCGGTGCGGACCCTGCTGGAGGAGACCCGCGGCAAGCTGGGCGAGCAGCCGTGGGGCGTGGGCATCCTGGGCTTCGTCCCCGAGGAGCTGCGCGAAGAGCAATTGGCCGAGGTGCTCCAGGCACGTCCCCCCTTCGCGCTCATCGCGGGCGGACGTCCCGACCAGGCGCGCCGGCTCGAGGACGCGGGCATCCCGACCTACCTGCACGTCCCCGTCCCCGCGCTGCTGTCGGGCTTCCTGCAGGACGGCTCGCGGCGCTTCGTGTTCGAGGGACGCGAGTGCGGCGGCCACGTCGGTCCCCTGTGCAGCTCGGTGCTGTGGGAGCGGATGATCGACGTCCTGCTCACCGAGGTCGCCGACGAGGACGCCAAAGACGTCCACGTGCTGTTCGCCGGCGGCGTGCACGACGCGGTCTCCGCCGCCATGGTCGCGGTGATGGCGGCCCCGCTGGCGGCGCGCGGCATGAAGGTGGGCGTCCTGATGGGCACGGCGTACCTCTTCACGCACGAGGCGGTGGCCACCGGCGCCATCGTGGAAGGCTACCAGTCGCAGGCCCTGGAGTGCCGCCGCACCGTCAACCTCGTGAGCGGGGTCGGGCACGCCAACCGCTGCGCGCGCACGCCCTTCGCGGACGAGTTCTACGCAATGCGCAAGCGGCTGCTGAAGGAGGGGCGCTCGGCGGACGAGATCCGCGAGGCGCTCGACGGCCTGCTCCTGGGACGGCTGCGCATCGCCAGCAAGGGCGCGCGGCGCGAGGGCTCGGACCTGGTCCCGGTCGACACCATGAGTCAACTCGAGGAGGGCATGTACATGATCGGTGACGTCGCCACGGCGCACCACCGCGTGGAGAGCATCGAGGCGCTCCACACCAGCGTTTCCGTCGACAGCGAGGCGCTCGTCGAGGCGCGCGCGGAGGCCCTGGAAGAGGCGCCCGCCCAGCGGCGGTCCACCGACATCG
>VGFD01000435.1 GCA_016868975.1 Armatimonadota bacterium
CTCGGCGAATTCATTCGTGCCGACCTGCTGCTTGCTGTGCTGCTCAGAAAAGATGTCGTAGGTGTGGATGCCGTCCTCCAGCGTTTTCAGCCATGCGTTGTGCACGCGGGTCGCCACGTCGCCCTGGCCGATGTGCACCAGCATCATCACCGCGCCCATCAGCAATCCGGAAGGATTGGCCAGGTTCTGCCCGGCGCGACGCGGCGCCGACCCGTGAATGGCTTCGAACATCGCGCACTGGTCGCCGATATTCGCCGACCCCGCGAGGCCCACGGAGCCGGCGATCTGCGCGGCCACGTCGCTCAGGATGTCGCCGTACAGATTCGGCATGACCACCACGTCAAAGTGCTGCGGCGTATCGGCCAGCTTCGCGGCGCCGATGTCCACGATCCAGAACTCATTCTCCAGCTCCGGATATTCCGTGGCTATCTCGTTAAAGATCTTGTGGAAGACACCGTCGGTCAGCTTCATGATGTTGTCCTTGGCGAAGCAAGTGACCTTTTTCCGATTATTCTGGCGCGCGTATTCAAAGGCGTAGCGGATGATCTTCTCGCTGCCCGGCACCGAGATGATTTTCAGGCACTGGTACACCTGTTCGGTCTGCCGATGCTCGATGCCGGCATAGAGGTCCTCCTCGTTCTCACGCACGATCACCACGTTCATGCCGGGATGCTTGGTTTCCACGAACGGCGCGTACGACACGCAGGGGCGCACGTTCGCGTACAGGCCCAACGCCTTGCGGGTGGTGACGTTGAGGCTCTTGTACCCGCCGCCCTGCGGCGTCGAGATGGGCGCCTTCAGAAATACCCGGGTGCGGCGCAAAGAATCCCACGAAGTCGGCTCGATGCCGGTGCTCTGGCCGCGCAGGTAGACCTTCTCGCCGATCTCGATCTCGTCGATGTCCAGGCGCGCCCCCGCTTCCTTGAGGATGTGCAGCGTGGCCTTCATGATCTCGGGCCCGATGCCGTCTCCGTAAGCGACGGTGATGGGGGTGGCTTTCTGGGTGAACACAGTCATGGCGCTCTCCAACGATCCAGGATTGGCGTCCCAGCATACGCCGCGTCTCGCCGCGGGCCCTCCTGGGCGTGTGATGCGCGTTACCGAGGAATTTTCAGCACATCGATGATCGTCGCCGTAGTGAAGCGCGCGTCGTGAGCGCGCCAGAGAGCCATCCAGCGCCTGAGCCTGGGCAAGGTGCGCACGGTGGTCGTGCGACTGTCGGTCGGGCCCACTGCTGGACCCGACACCCCGTCGGTCGGGCCCTCGGCTGGACCCGACACCCGGCGGGTCCCGGTCGGTCGGGCCCACTGCTGGACCCGACACCCCGCGGGTCCCCGTCGGTCGGGCCCACGGCTGGACCGACCCCCGACGTCTCAGTGCCCGCTGAGCTGGCTGAGCGCGCGCAGCGCCTGGGGATTGTCCGGGTAGTACTCCAGCAACTGGCGGTACGCGGCCACCGCGCGGTCCACGTGGCCCAGGCGGACCTGCGCCGCCGCGTAGTTGACCAGCGTGGCCGCGTCGTCCAGGCGCAGCGCCAGCGACCTCTCGTAGGCGGCGACCGCGTCCTTCCAGCGTTCCTCGCGGAGCGCGACGTTGCCCAGCCCGGCCCGCGCGGTGGCGTCCAACGGGTTGAGCCGGGCGGCCTCCTCGAAGCACTTGCGGGCGTCTTCCAGGCGCCCGGCCTGGTAGTACGCCACGCCCAGCTCGGTGCGCGCCTGGCTGGAGCCGAAGGCCTTCACCGCCTCGGTGAAGGCGCGGATGGCCGCGTCGGCTTGCCCGGCGCCGCTCAGCGCGCGTCCCAGGCCGGTCCACAGGTACTCCTCGCTCCCCGGCGGCGGGGCCTCGAGCGCCTTGCGGTACAGCGCCTCGGCGCGCTTGTAGTCGTGGCGGCCCAGCTCCAGCTCGGCCCACCACGCGGCAACCGTGGAAGGGCCGGGCATTGCCGAGGCAATCCCCTCCGCGAAAGCCCTGGCCGCCGCATCCACCTGGCCGCGGCACGCTTCCAGCCGACCCCGCAGGAACGGAGCCCAGGGTGCCTTCCCGTCCTTCAACAAGCGCTCCACGTACTCGCGCGGGCCGATCTCGGTCCACGCGCTGGCCGCCCTCCACAGGAGGGAATCGGGGACGCCGGGCGGCAGCCCCGTCCGCGCGGACATCAGCCGGCGGAAGTTGCGCTCCACGGTGTCCTTGCGGTACAGGCTCTGGGGCGCCGAAAACTCCAGCAGCGGGCGGTCGTCGGTGTTGAGCGGCGCGTCCGGATACGCCGCCAGCGCCTCCTCCCGGGTCAGCATGAAGTGCCCCAGCAGCTCGTCGGGGTGGCCGATCCCGATCTCCCAGAAGTGGCGCTCGATCTCCCGCGACGACGACACCCGGGCGCGCAGCCGCGCGAGGTCCACCTTCAGGGGAGACGGCGAGCCGACCACCAGCAGGTCGCTGCCGTGCGCGTACCACACCGAGCCGTGGGGGAACACGTCGTAGAACGAGCGCAGCACCATCCCCACGTCGTCCTCGGACATCCCGTAGAGCTGCAGCCACTGCGCCATCACCCCGCCCGGATTGAGGCGGCTCTTGCACCCCTGGTAGAAGTCCCGGGAAAAGAGGCTTCCGACGCCGGCGATCCACGGGTTGGACGGCTCGTTCGCGATCACGTCGTACGTGCGTGCCGCGCCCAGCGTGAAGGTGCGCCCGTCGGTGAGGTGCACGCGCACCCGCGGATCCTTGAGGACTTCGTTGCTGTAGGCCACCCAGAAACCCTGCGCCTCGACGACCGCGGGCTCCAGCTCGGCGCAGTCGACCTCGCGCACGCCAGGGACGGTCCGCAGGGCGTCCACCGTCAGGCCGCTGCCCAGGCCGATCACCAGCGCCGACTCGGGCTTCTCGTGCAGCAGCGCGGGGAGATACCCGAGCAGCCGCTGGGTCAGCATGTCGGAGCGCAGCGTGGACGCGTCCGTCTTGCCGTTGACCCGCAGCGCGAGCCCGTTGTCGCCGAGGAGGTGCAAACTGACCGTGGACGAGATGCCGTCGCGGTAGAAGATGGGCGGCGGCACGCGCGCGCTCGGCGCCCCGTAGATGGCGACGCCGCTGCTTATCAGCGCGGGATCCCAGCGCGGCACGCCCCACGCCATCCCCAGCCCCAGCGCGGCCACCGCGGCCGTGGCCCAGACAAGTCCGGCGCGCGTGCCCTCCGGCCGCCGCCAGCGTGACAGCACGAGCAGCCCCGCGCACAGGCTCACGGTGGCCGCGACGCGCAGCGAGGTCTGCGCGCCCAGGTGGGGGATGAGCAAGAAGCCGGTCGCGAACGAGCCCACGATGCAGCCCAGCGTGTTGGCCCCGTAGACCTCGCCGACGTCCCGGCCCAGGCAGCCGATGCTGCGGCTGTACAGGTGGGTGGCCAGCGGAAATCCCAACCCCATCAGCAGCGTGGGGACGAACAGCAGGCCGCCCGCGATCCCCGCCTCCAGCGTCACCACCAGCGGAAAGCTGTGCTGCACCAGGGGAAAGAGCGCGCCCAACACTCCGGGAAGTACGCCCAGCGCGGGGATGGTGGCCGCGCAGGCCGCTCCGATGAGGATCTGCAGCCACGCCAGGTCGAGCAGGCGAGGGGCCCGCCGCATCAGGCGCGGATAGAGCAGGCTGCCCAGCCCCAATCCGGCCAGGAAGACCGCCACGATGGCGGAGAAGGCGTACACCGACGACCCCAGCGAGAGGATGAGCCCGCGCGTCCATCCCACCTGGCAGGCCATCGAAGCCGCTCCGCTCAGGAAGAAGGCGAGCGGCACCACCGGGCGCGGGGCCGCCGGCTTCTCCGCGCTGGCTTCCCACGACGGGTCCTCCAGCAGCCGACCCGCTGTCTCGCCGCCGATGCGCACGGCGCCCACGGCGATGGCCACGTTGGCCGCCGCGGCCACCAGCAGGGAAATGGTGAGCCCCAGCGTGGGCAGCAGCACGAAGCCGCCCAGCACCGCGCCCACGAACGCGCCCAGGGTGTTGACCGCGTAGATCCGCGAGAGCAGCTTGCCGACTTCGGTCTCGACCGCCACGAGCACGCGGCTCATGACCGGCAGGGTGGCGCCCATCGCGATGGTGGGCGGCAGCAGCGCGAGCACTGCGCCGACGAAGCAGGCGAGGTGCAGTTGGGTGCCGCTCCAGCCCGCGCGGGAGAGCGCGAGGTAGCCGCCCTCCACCAGGCTGAGGAGCGGCAGGGAGAGCACGGCCCAGATCCCCACGAACAGCTCGAGCAGGCCGTAGATGCGCAGGAAACGCCCACTGGTCGCCTTGCGCGCGAACAGGCGGTCGGAGATGCGGCCCCCGACGAGACTGCCCAGCGCGAGGCCGGCCATGTACGCGGTGAGGACCGTGCTCACTGCGAACACCGTGTGCCCGAACGTCAGCGTCAAGCAGCGCGTCCACAGGATCTCGTAGACGAGGCCGCTGATTCCGGAGAGGAAGAAGAAGGTGAGGGCGGCCAGTACCGTTTTGGCGCTGCGAGCATCCATGAAGACGGCGGGGATTTCGGTGCGGCCGCGACGCGCTCCCGCCGGCCGCGAGGACTCCGTGTTCTCGACGGAGTTCCCCCGCGGGACTCCGTCGAGAACACGGAGTTCCCCCGCCGTCCGCGGGGCCCGTTGAAAAAGAAAGAGCCCGGGGCAACCCGGGCTACTGGGGGAGACGCCAGGGTTTCCCCCGGCTCCGGGCTATCGAGCCCGTCGCTCGAACGGGCGATTACACGTTGGACTCCCAGAAGGGGGCCGGCGCCGCGCCGACCTCCTTGCGGGCCTGGGCGAACGCCGCCGCGTGGCGCTCGAACAGCCCGACCAGCGAGGGCGCGGTGACGCCCTTCGCCCCGAGCGCGGCGACCAGCTCCAGCGCGGCCGCGCGGAGGAACCGCTGCAGCGCCGGGTAGCGATCCGCCTGGGCGGCCGCGGCCAGCGCGCCGAGCAGGGCCTTGCGCGCCTGCTCCAGCT
>VGFD01000436.1 GCA_016868975.1 Armatimonadota bacterium
CTCCCAGGTTCGCAAGGGAGCGGATGCGCCCACGTCGATACCCCGTTTCGCTGCTGCGCTTGAGGGCGGCGCCGAGCGTCTCAGCGGCGAGCTTCTGCCATCGTGGCGGTTTCAGCAGAAAGAGCGCGCGTCCGATCGCGTTCTCGGTATCGACCAGCGCCAGGTTGTCTTCGCCTTTTTCAAAGGCGATGTGGGCGCGCTCGAGCAGTTGCATCGAAAGCTTCGCATTTTTTGCCGGGTCCGCGCTCAACAACAGAAGGGCTTTCTCCTGCAAGAGGCGGGCGCGCACCCGCGCGATGCTCGAATCGTAGGGATTTGCGTCGAACGACTTGAGCAGCTCGACGAACTGCGCATCCGACGCGGCGAGCGGTGCGCTCATCTCGTCAATCAGCGCCAATCCGACCCTGGGCTCACCGGCTTCCCGCATCGCGCGAGCCGCGTCGAGCGCGCCTTCCACGGCCGCGATCAGCATCTCCATGTCGCTGCGCTTCACCCCACGGTTAGTCAGCAGCATGACGTCGCTTTCAAACCGCTTGAGAATTTCTTGCGATTCCGGGCTGTTTTCCGGAAGTTTCTTTCCCCTGTCGATCAGGGCCAGCATCCACACTCGGGCAGCCTCGCCCACCCACCCCATGATGAAGGGCGCGACGCGGACGTCCTCGGGCACCGCTTCAAACATCCCGAAGGTCTCGTCGTGGCGGCGCAGGAGCTCTTGCATTGACAGGTTCGGATTCTTGCGAAACTCTTCCTCAAACGCGAAGGAGGCGACCACGAAGCGGGCCAGCCGCGCCGTCGGGGTCTGCAGCTTCTCCGCCAGCGCGGCGGCGGCATCGCGGTGTCGGCGCGCCACGTCGGGGCGCCCGGCGTCGCGTCCGGCCTGGGTGAGCAGCAGCTCATACTCCAGGAGAAGATCCGGCGCGTTGGCCGCGGCAACGGCGGGGAGGGCCTTCTCGCCCTCCTTGAGGACTTCGGAGCAGGCGCCCAGCACCTCGGCGATGCCCAGCAGGCGGGTGCCGAGAATGACGCGGCCGAGCGTGTTGTCCCCGATGCTTTCATCCAGCTTGCCGAGCAGCTCCGTGGCCGCCTCGTACGCGACCAGCCGCAGCAGCACGGTGCTCAGCGGATAGACGTCGTTCTTGAGCAGCCCGCTTTTCGCCTCGGAATCCGAGGTGGGCTGCGTGAAATTCAGTCCCGGCGCGTCGTCGTCGGGGGCTGCCGGCGCGCTCCAGGCGGGGCCAGCGGCCACCACAATCAGGAGGAACAGCGCGCAGAGCAAGCGCATCAGATGCTCGCAAGCAGGTCTTCGAACTCGGGCACCAGATCCAGCCCCTCGCCGTGCTTGAGCCCGGACGCGATTTCCATCCCCTTCTCGAGAACGTCGCGCGCCTTCTCCTCATGGCCCTGGCGCAGGTAGGCGTTGCCCAGCGCGAGGTAGGACGCCACGTGCTGCGGATCGTGCCCCACCACGTACGCCAGGTGGCCGACCGCCTCCGTCGGATCCTCGCCTTCCTCCAGCAGTTTGCTGCCCAGCACGTAGCGCATCAGCACGTCCTCGGGGTCAAGCTCGACCATCTCGCGCAGATCCGCGATTTCCATTCTCAGGGCCTCCTTTGGGATTGACCGCCTGCGGCGGTGAGTCTGGCCTCCGGCATACGCCGGGGTGAAGCCAACTCCTTCGGCGATCCGTTCACATCGGGGCAACACATCGCGCCGCCGGGGATGGTATCCTCCCATGTGGACGGCTCCGGAAGGAGCGAGAGGAAGGACAAGACGCACATGAACACGATTTCGTTTGCCCGCACCCAGGATTTCGCGCCGCGCTGGAACGACGCGCCCGCGCCCCCTCCGACAGACGCGCCAGCGCCTCCGACTGACACTCCCCCCACGCCGGACCCCCAACCGCCGGCCGACGAGCCGACGGATTCTTTCGCCTTCCGACTCGCGCGTGGCACCGCCACCACCGTGGCCGGTTTCGGCGGCGCCCTGGCCGGCGCGCCCGTCGGCGCCGTGCGCGCCGCTTTCGGCAAGTCGTTCGTGCTCGGCGAGACCGCCCACCGCCTCGTGCGCGGCGGCGCGTGCCTCGCGGGTCTCGCGGCCGGCGTGGCCATGGGCGCCGCGCTCGGTCCGCTGGGGATTGTGGGTGGCCTCATCGCCGGCCCCATCGTGGGCGCCGCGGCCGGCAGCGCTCTGGTGGGCGCCGTCGAAGGACTGGGTGCCGCCTTGATGGGAGCCGCGAAGGGCGCCGTGGCCGGCGCGAAGCGCTTCGGCAACGTGGCCGGCAAGGCCGTGGATGCGCTGGCGGGCAAGGACGACGCGCCGCCGGCCCAGCCGGCGGCACCCGCGCCACAGCCCCCGGAGCAAGCACCGGCCGCGTAGGCTGTCGCGTCATCGTGAAGAGCCTGCCGATATCTGCGGGCTTTTCCTTTTCCGCCCGTGAATGATTTCCCCAAAAACCTCGCCCCCTGGAGCGGCCTGCGCATGGTGGCGACCATCTGCCCGCCGTTTGTCGTGGGATACGAAACCGGTCATCTCCTGCCCGCGATGATCGCCGTCATGTCCGCGTTGTTTGTGGGATTTTCCGACCATGAGGCGCCGGCGCGCCGGACGTTTCCAATTTTGCTGCTCACCGCGCTGGTAGTGTCCCCCTGCATCGCCCTGGGGCGCGTGGTGCCGCCCTACCTGGAGGATATGCTGGTGCTGAGCTTCGCGCTCCCACTGGCGGCCGGCCTGATGGCGCTCTGGGGCGAAGCGTTCGCTGCCGCCGGTTTTTTCGGCTGCGTATCCTACGTGATCGCGATGAGCGTTCCCGCGCCGCCCGAAAGCATTCCCTTCACCCTTCTGTGGAGTCTGGCGGGCGGCATCTACGCCGTGTTGATATCGCTGTTGCCGTGGCCGCGCCACTGTGTTCCCCTGGTGGTGTCGAAGGGGCCGGGCGCGGTCCTGCATGCCATTCGTCTATCGCTGGCCGTGGGACTTGCCACAATCGCGGCATACGGCTTGAATCTTGAGCGCGCGTACTGGGTGCCGATGACGGCGGCGTTCGTCATGCGCCCGCTGATCTTCCACACCCGCAAGGCCATGATGGAACGCTGCATCGGGACCGCGGTGGGCAGCATCGTGGCCTCGCTCATCCTGGGGCACTTCGCCGCCGATCTGCCTCGCATCGCGGCGCTCGCGGCGGCGACGTTTTTCACGTTCACCATATTTCCGGTCAGCTACAGCGGGTTTTCCGCCGGCATCGCGTGTGTGGTGCTCATCGAACTCTCAATTGGCCTGCCGCCGTACCCGCACGTGGCCCTGGTGCGCATTGAGGACACCGTCCTGGGCGCGGGCGTTGCGTTTCTGGTGCACACACTGGTGGTCGATCGAAGGTAGCTGACCGGCGTAGCGCTCCGCGGGCGTCAGCCGGCGGCCGCCGCTCCTATGCGGGTTTCCAGCGCCCGCACCGCCTCGCGCACCTGGGCCAGGGAGAAGGGCATGGGCACGAACGGCGCCCCGCTGTCCTTCAAAAAGGCCTGGGTTGCGGCGCTTGCGGAATCGCCTGAGACAAAGACGATGCGATCCGACAATTCGGGATTTTGCGCGCACAGGGCGAGGAAAAACTCCTTGCCGCTCATCCCCGGCATTTTCAAGTCGCTGAACACCCCGTCGAACGACTCCTCGAGCAACAGATTGAGCGCCTCGCGCGGATCGCGGCAGGCGTGCCCGCGGCATCCCAGGTGGCCGAGCATGCGCCGCATGCTCTCCAGGACGGTCGGCTCGTCGTCCACCAGCAGGATGGACAACCCGTCGGAATGGCTTTCCCTTACGCGCGGCGGGCTCGGCGGAAGCGCCGGCTGCTCGGCTTGGGCCGGCGCCAGGGGAAGCCGAATGGTAAATGTAGTGCCGCTGGTCGTACTTTCGACATACAGCATTCCCTGGTGGTCCTTGATCAGGCTGCGGCTGATGTAAAGCCCCAGCCCGGTGCCGGACTCCTTGCTGGTGGCAAATGGTTGGAACAGCGTGGCCAGCGTTTCGGGCGGAATTCCCGGACCGTCGTCGCCGAACGTCAGGACCGCCGCGTCTTTCTCCACGCGCGCCGCGATGCGCAGCGTGCCGCGGCCCCGGGCGGCGAACATGGCCTGCTCGGCGTTGACGATCAGGTTGAGAAAAACCTGCTGCAAATGGTTGCGCACGCCCATGACCGGAATCGGACGTGCGGTCCGCGAGATTTCCACGCCGATATTGCGCACGTTCATCGCATAGCGGCGCATTTCCACAACTTCGTCAAGGGCCACTCGCAAATCGAGTGCTTCCAGCCGGTTGTGCGACTTGCGCGCGAACGACAGCAGGCTGGCCACGATGCTGGCGGCGCGCCGCGCCTCGCGCTCGAGTTTCTGCAGATCTTCGACGAAGCGTTCCGGCGAAGGGTCGCACTCGAGAGCCGCCTGCATGATCTGGGCCAGTCCCATGATGCCGGCCAGTGGATTGTTCAACTCGTGGGCCACGCCGGACACCAGCACGCCGAGCGCCGCCATCTTGTCCGCCTGGATGAGCTGGGCCTGGGTGGTGGCCACCTCGCGGGCCAGCGCGTCGCTCTCCATGGCGGCGGCCGCGTGGCCACACAGGGTTTCCAACAGCCACAGGTCGTTCTCGTCGAGGATTTGCGGGGGCGAGAATGTGACCCGCAGCGTGGCGCGTGCCTTCAAGTTGAGCTGGACCGCGCGCACCACGGCTTTGGCCAGGCTCGCCGCATCCGCGAACGACACCCAGCGGGAAATTCCGTCCAGCAGGGCCGCGGGAGTCTGAATGGAGATGGTTTCGCAGCCGGCTGCGCCGACGGCCACCGTGCCGTCCACCATCACCACGTCCACCGTGCAGGACCCGAGCAGCGCCCGCACGCTGTCGCCAAGCATCCGCAGTTTTTCCGGTATGCCCCCGGCAGCCGCGATCGCCTGAGTCAGGCGGGACAACTCGCGGAGCC
>VGFD01000437.1 GCA_016868975.1 Armatimonadota bacterium
CCGTCGTCGATTTCGTAGCCGGGGTCGAGAACGCTGTGCCCCTGCGCCCCCATGAACGAGGGCTGCACCTTCAGCCAGAGCGCGAGCGCCTGCTGCTTCGCGTAGGCCAGCAGCAGCTTGTTGAGCTCGCTCACGATCTCCGGGTGATCCGCCGCAACGTTGTTTTTCTCGAGCGGGTCGGCGACCATGTCAAACAACTCGACCTGTCCCGGCAGCAGGGCGAGCTTGACCAGCTTCCACTGGCCCTTGCGCACGGCTCCCCGGAAGATCTCCACGTTGAGCAGGAGGTCCTCGTGCGGGGAAGGGCTGCCCGCGATGATGGTCGGCCAGATGTCGCGGCCGTCAAAGGGATGGTCGGCGTCGTTTCCCTTGCCCCCGACGAGGTTGAGCAGCGTCGGCATGAGGTCTACCATGGCCACCGTCTCGTTGACGACGCCGGCTGGCACCTTGCCCGGCCAGACCACGAAGGCGGGAACGCGGACGCCGCCCTCGTAAAGCGTTCCCTTGCCACCCCGAAAGGGAGCGTTGGAGGCCGGGTCGCTGGAGACCTTGCGGCCGTCCGACTGCTTGCGCTGGTCGGCGAGCGCGGAGAAGGCACCCTTTACGACCCCGCCGTTGTCGCTGGCGAAGACGATGACGGTGTCATTGAGCATGCCTTTCTTCTCGAGCGCGGCACGGATGCGTCCGACCTGGTCGTCGAGGGACGACGCCATGGCCGCGTAGGTCCGCCGGGTTTCGTCCTGGATGTCCGGATAGCGGTCGCGCAGGCTCTGGGGCGCCTGGTAGGGCGTGTGGACGGCGAGCGAGGCGAAGTAGAGGAAGAATGGCTTCGACGGACTCTGGCGCTCGATGATGCGGACCGCCTCGTCGCCGATCTGGTCCATGTAGTAGCCTTTTTCGATGAGGAACGTGCCGTCGCGCTGCCAGTCGATGACGCCCCCGCGCTCCTTGGTGTAGTAGTCCACTTCACCGATGAGGTTGCCGTAGAAGTGATCGAAGCCCCGGCTCTGCGGCCAGAATTTCTTGAACGCATGTCCCAGGTGCCACTTGCCCACCATGTAGGTCTGGTAGCCGGCCTCCTTCAGGGCCTGCGGAAGCGTGCGCTCGTCGGTGGCCAGTCCGTAGGTGTGGCTGGGAAAGATGACCATCGTCTGGAGGCCGTACCGCATGGGATAGCGCCCGGTCATGAGCGCGGCCCGGCCCGGCGTGCAGACCGGCAGGGAATAGAATGACTCCAGCCGGGCGCCGCTCATGGCGAGCCGGTCGATGTTCGGCGTCTTGACCTGCCCGCCACGATATCCGAGATCAGCGTTGCCCAGGTCGTCGGCGAGGATGACCACGATGTTCGGCTTCTTATCCTGTGCTTGCACGGGCATGAGCGCCAGGAGGACGAGAAGGCTGCATAGGATGGCGCGTTTCACTGGATGCTCCTCTATCGGTCTGAATTTTCAGGTTCATTGCCGCGCGCCCACGGACAGTCATTCCGGGCGCACCGGCGGAAGTGAGGACGACACGCCGGGCGGCGCGCCCACGCAGGGGATGGACTGGGGCCCACCGTAGGACACTCCCCGTGGAGCCTTCCGTCCTGAACTCGCTGGCCCGCCGCCTGCACGACGCGGCACGTAACAACCATCTGGTGGCGCCATCCGATGAGGTGGCCACGCTCGACCACGCGTACGCCGTTCAGGAAGCGCTCATCGCCCTGCGCGTGGCCGGCGGGGAGCGCGTCGTCGGCTGGAAGATGGGCTTCACCAGCCGCGCCAAGATGCGCCAGATGGGCGTGGACGCCCCCATCCTCGCCGCGCTGACCGATGCGATGCGGGTGGAGGACGGGGCCACCGTGCGAGGTCTCGTGCAGCCGCGGGTGGAGCCAGAGGTCTGCTTCCTGCTGGGCAGCCCCCTGGAGGGCCCGTGCGGCGCCGCCGAGGCCCTGCGCGCCGTGGTCGGCGTGTGCGCCGGTCTTGAGGTCCTCGACAGCCGCTACGCCGACTTCAAGTTCGACCTGGCCAACGTCATCGCCGACAACGCGTCAGCGGCGGCGTTCGTGCTCGGCCCGGCCTGGCTGCCCGTGGGCACGCTCGACAACCTGGGCATCGTGCTCGAGGTAAACGGCAGGGTCAAGGAGTGCGCCTCCAGCGCCGCGGTGCTCGACCATCCCGCGAAGTCGCTTGCGGTGCTGGCCGGAATGCTTGCCGCCCGGGGCAAGCGCCTGGAAGCCGGGGACATTGTCCTGACCGGTGGCGCCACCGTCGCCGTGCCGATGGCGCCCGGCGATGAAGTGTGCGGTCGAATCGAGGGATTGGGCGCGGTCCGCGTCCGTCGTGAGAAGGAGGCCTGAGATGCCGGTTCCGCCCGTATTCAATCTGAAGCAATGGATCGACGAGCATCGCCACCTGCTCAAGCCGCCGGTGGGCAACGCGCAGATCTGGAAGGATCACGAGTTCATGGTCACCGTGGTGGGCGGGCCGAATTCCCGCAAGGATTATCACGTGGACCCCGGCGAGGAATTCTTCTATCAGCTCGAGGGCGACATGGTGCTGCGCATCATCGACGACTCAATTCCCCGCGATCTTCCCATCCGCGAAGGCGAGATATTTCTGCTGCCGCCGTTTGTCCCCCACTCGCCGCAGCGCAGAGCCAACACCATCGGTGTGGTCATCGAGCGCGTGCGGCGCCCCGAGGAGGAAGACCGCTTCCAGTGGTACTGCGAGCAGTGCGGGGAGATGCTCTACGACACCCACTTCCACCTGACGGATCTCACGACGCAATTGAAGCCGGTGTTTGACGCCTACTGGAGCGGCGATCCGGAAAATCGCACCTGCAAGCAGTGCGGCACGATCATGGAGCCGCCGACGTGAAGATCGACCTGCACACGCACATCCTGCCAAAAACATGGCCAGACATGGCGGCCCGCACCGGCTACGGCGGCTGGCCGCGCCTCGACGTTGAGGACGGCGTCGGCCGCATCACCATCGACGGCCGGCTTTTTCGGGAGATCAAGTCCAATTGCTGGGAGCCGCGCCGCCGCATCGAGGAGTGCGACGCGGCGGGCGTGGACATGCAGGTACTGTCCACGGTGCCGGTGATGTTCAGCTACTGGGCGAAGCCCGACGACGCGCTGTACCTTGCAAGAGTATTGAACGACCACGTGGCGGAGGTCGTGCGCGCGTATCCGGACCGCTTCGCCGGCCTGGGAACCCTGCCGCTGCAGGCGCCCGACGTCGCGCTCGCCGAGCTGGATCGCTGCGTCAACGAGCTGGGACTGGCCGGCGTCCAGATTGGCTCCCACGTGAACGACTGGAACCTGGACGACAAAGCGCTGTTCCCGGTGCTCTCGCGCGCGTCCGAGCTGGGGGCGGCGGTCTTCGTGCACCCCTGGGACATGGTCGGCAAGGAGAAAATGCCGAAGTATTTTCTGCCCTGGCTGGTGGGCATGCCCGCGGAAACCGCGCTCGCCATGGCCTCGGTGATTTTTGGCGGCGTCCTCGAATGGCTGCCCAAACTGCGCATCTGCTTCGCGCACGGCGGCGGCGCGTTTCCCATGACCGTGGGCCGCATGGACCGCGCCTTCCACGCGCGTCCGGATCTCTGCCAGGAAAACATCCACCGGGCCCCCCGTGAATACCTGCGCCAGATGTACGTCGACTCGCTGGTGCACGACGCCGACGTGCTGCGCTACCTGCTGCAACTCTTTGGAGCGGACCGGGTGGCGTTGGGCACGGATTATCCGTTTCCGCTCGGCGAGGCGCAGCCGGGCGCCCTGATCGAGTCGATGCCGGATCTCGATACCACGACGCGCCGCCAGCTGCTCAGCGAAACAGCCCGGGATTTTCTCGGGACCAGGGTGGCGCTCTGATGCAGATTTTCTTTGACGTCGAGGGAACGCGCTACAAGAGCGACCTCTCGCACGCCATCGACATCTCCATCCCCCTGGATTTCCAGGGCGAGCAGCCGACGGCATTCGGTCTCCCGCGCGCCGAGGCGCGCGCCGCGGAAGTCGGAAAATTCGTGGGCGACGTGCGGCGGGGGGGCAGCGTCAATTGCGAGGTCGCGACCCTCTGCCCGCACGCCAGCGGCACCCACACCGAGTGCGTCGGGCATCTGACCCAGCAGCGCATTGCCGTGCGGGACACGATTTCCGCAGGCCTTCTGCGCGCCACGCTGGTGACCGCAAGCACCGTTACCGTTCCGGTGACCCGCTTTCACGAGGACGCCCAGGTGCAGCGCGGCGAGATCGCGTCGTTGCTGGCGGCGGCCCAGCCGGGATTTCTCGACGCGCTCGTCATCCGCACCCTGCCCAATCCGCGCGAGAAGCGCTTTCAGTCCTATTCGGGAACCAACCCGCCGTATCTGACCGCGGACGCCGTGCAGGCCATTCGCGAGGCCGGAGTGCGCCACTTGCTTGTCGATCTCCCCTCGCTTGATCGCGAGAAGGACGACGGCGCCCTGGCCGCGCACCGCGCGTTTTTCGGTCTCGCGGCCGGTGACCGGGCGGTGTCGGAAATTCCGCGCCGTACGATTACCGAGCTGATCTACGCTGACAACGCCATCACCGACGGCTCCTACCTGCTGAGCCTGCAGGTGGCGCCATTCGTGCTGGACGCGGCACCGTCGCGGCCACTGCTCTATGCCGTACAACCATGCAGTTGATCGAGCAGGCTCGCGCGCTGGACGCGGAAGATCCCCTGGCGCGCTGGCGGGAGGAATTCTGGATTCCCCGGACACGCCAGGGTGAAGAGCTGGTGTACCTGTCCGGAAACTCGCTCGGCCTGCAGCCGCGCGGAGTCGAGCAGGCACTCCTGGACGAGCTGCGTGACTGGCGCAACCACGGAGTGGAGGCCCATTTCGCGGCGGAGCGCCCCTGGTATTCGTATCACGAGCACTTCAACGAATCGGCGGCCGCCATCGTGGGGGCGTCGCCCGGCGAGGTCGTCGTGATGAACGCCCTCACGGTCAACCTG
>VGFD01000438.1 GCA_016868975.1 Armatimonadota bacterium
AGATGAGCGCCTTCGCGACGTCCTCGTCCACCTCGCGAAAGAGGTTAGGCTTGATGGTCTGAGCCGTCTCGCGCCGGACGATGGACAGGTGCTGCGCGTCGTAGTTGCCGAAGTTGGCGCCCTCAATCTTCATGCGGCCTATTATACCAGACCGCGCAATGGAGGGCCGCGGCCCGGCGGGGCGAAACAACGCGCCGAGAGGCGCGGTCGCTTGCGTCCGCGGAGGAGTTCGAATGTTCAACCTGGGCGGCCCAGAGATCATCATGATCGCCATCGTGGCGCTTATTGTCTTTGGGCCGGACCGGATTCCCGAGTTTGCGCGCGTCGCCGCGCGCGCCTACCGCGAATTCCGGCGCATTACCACCGAAGTGCAGAGCACGGTCCACGAAACCATGACCGAACTGCAGCACGAAACCGGCATCTCCGAAGAGTACAAGCCCACGCTCAGCCCCGCGCAAATGGAGTTTGCGTCACCGCCCGCGCCGCCGCCGGCCACCATGCCGACCGATGCCGCGGCCGCGGAAACGTCCGTGCCGATGCCGGAATCGCCGGCCTGCGAGGCCGAAACCGCCGAACCGATTCCCCAGGGCGCGCCACCCGCGGAAGACCCCCAATCCCCCATTCTGGGCGAGGCGGTCGAGGAGAAACCCTCCGCGTAGGGACCTCGGCCTCGGACGTTGCGGGCTAACAAAAGAGGCACCCCGCAAAGGGTGCCTCCTGCACAGAGCCGCCGCCGGGTCTAGATCCCCAGGTACAGCTCGTTCGGGTTGGCCAGGTAGCGCTGCGCGTTGCTCGGTCCAACGAGGTTGAGGTCGGCGAACGCGTTCGGCTGCGAGGGGCCGTCGATGGCGCGCACGCTGTGCACGGCCGTCGGCTCGTCGAGCTGGGCAAGCACGCCCAGGCTGGCGACGGTGTCGCTGCCCGTGCTGCTGACGTTGCCCAGCAGGCCGCTGCCCACGTCCTCGGCGAGAAGGGTGGTCGGCACCGCGTCGCGCTGGCGCGCTTCGCTGGTGGCCGGCGCTTCCGCGGTTACCGCGGCCCCGACATCGGCCGGCACTTCCGCCGCGATGCCACCGCTGATGCTGACCGCATCGCCCGGTACCGCCGGCGCGTTGTTGACTTCACCCGGCTGTGTGCCCGGGGTAAAGGCCGGCGTCCGCAGGGGCGCGATGTTGGCGTTCCAACTGCTGCTTCCCCCTGAAATTCCTCTGCTGCTATCCATTGCGTTTGTTCCTTCCGGTTTGTTCCTTCCGTTCAGGGGCCCGTTGCTGCCCGCCCGGACCTTCCTCTGTGCGCTTCTCCGCGCTTCGCGGACATCATAGATCGACCCGAGGTTTTTGTAAACTGGATGTAAATTGTCCACATGCCCAGAACTTGACGCAAGTTCAAGCACGTCGTACTGGAAAAAGCCTGAATTCATCGAGGTTTCCGCGCCAGCAGCCATTGAGGGCCCCTCAAGTACGCCGAACCTCACGTTTGTTAACAGCATGTTAACTTCCGTCAGGTTTTGCCGGATTCACTTTCAGAAACCGCTTCGTTACGCGATTTCAATGAGCATGGCCGTGAGGTCGTCGCGCATGGTGACGCCGCCCTCGGCCAGCCCCCCGAAGGAGTCGAGGAGGGCTTCCACCACCTGTCCCACGGGCAGGTGCCAGTGCTTGAGCATGCGGCGGTAGATGCGGCGTATGTCCACCGCGTTGCCGCTGCCGTCGCGCAGATCCGCGAGGCCGTCCGTGAAGAAGAGGATGCGGTCGCCGGCCGCGAGATGGATCTCTCGCTCTTCGTAGCCACCTTCATCGAAGGCACCCAGGAAAAACCCGTTGCTGGTCAGCGACGCGTGCGGTCCCGGACGGAGCCCGCCGCCGCGGCGGAACAGCATCGGGCTCTGGTGCCCCGCGTTGCAGTAAGTGAGCCGTTCGGTTGCCGGATCCCAGATCGCGAGGAATGCCGCCACGTAGATGCTGATGTCCACGAAATCGGCCTTGATGCAGCGGTTCGCGGCCTCAAATACCGCGGCCGGGGAGGGATTCTCGCGCAGCAGCTTGACCAGCAGGCTGAAAGTGGAAGCCATCAGCAACGAGGCGCCCAACCCTTTTCCCACCGCGTCGCCGATCAAGAATACCGTGCGCCCGTCCGGCAACCCGAGGATATTATAGAAATCCCCCCCGATGCGCCCCACCGGCAGGTATTGCACCGCGGTGTGCACGCCTTCGTGGCGCTGGTTGAGGCGAAACGGCTGCTGGATGGACTGGGCCAGCATGAGGCCCTCGTTGATTTCCTCCCACTTGCGGCGGATCAGATCCTGGGCCGTGCTGCGCGCCTCCTCCGTGCGGCGCAGGTGGGCCCGCACCCGGGCCATCAGCTCGGGGACGTCGAACGGCTTGCCCACGTAGTCGTCGGCCCCGCAGTCGAGCCCGCGCACCCGAAAATCCACGTGGGTATTTCCGGTCAGCATGATCACCGGAATTTTCAGCCCCAGATCGCGAATCCGCTGGCACACCGTAAAGCCGTCTAGAAAGGGAATATTCACGTCGAGCAGGACCAGATCCGGCTGGCGGCTTTCGACGCAATTCAAAGCCTGGCGGCCGTCCGGGGCCTCCCACACTTCGTACCGCTCCAGCTCCAGGGAACGGCGGATGAGGTTGCGGATATCTTCCTCGTCATCGACGACAAGGATGCACTGGCTCATTCGTCCTCCCGAAATGGGTCAGGCCACCAGGCGCCTACGTCTACTTCTTCAGCGTGCGCAGATAAGCGATCACTTGCAGCGTCTCGGTTTCGGAGAGGCGTCCCTTCCACCCGTTCATCAGCGTGCCGGGGATGCCGGCCATGATGTTGTTGTAGATCTGGTCGTCGGTCTCGCCCCTGGGATACTCGCCCGCGGCGAAGTCGGGCAGGGTGGTGGGGCTGGTGCGCGCGGTGGGCCCGTCACCCTTCCCCTTGAGGCCGTGGCAGGTCGCGCACTTCTGCTGGTAAAGCGCGGCGCCTTTCTTGACGCTGGCCGCATCGCTGGGGGCCGTCCGGGCCAGGAGCGGTACTCCCGCCACTACCAGGAGGCCCGCGATGAGCGCTGCTGCCGAGAGACCCTGCAATGCGCGCCGACGGAAATGCGCGGCGCGCACGGTGAGGAGTGGTTTGTTCATGGGTCTATGTTATCCTATCCGGCGGCGCCACATCAAGCGTCCAACGTCCGGCACCGGATCCGACCAAAGCAGGGTCACGTACGCGCCAGTCACCGCAGCCATCCCCTGCGATGCAGCGGATACAGCACGAACACCGCGCGGCTCTCCACGCGATCCAGCGCGTAGGGGCCCTCGTGGCGGCTGTCCCGGCTCTCCCAGCGGCCGTCCCCCAGGATGAAGGTCTGGCCGGCCGGAACCCGCCAGCGGCCGGAGGCCTGCGCCACCCTGGGGGTCGACCACTTTGGCACCGCAAGATCCGCGGATTCGGGCACGAAGCGCTTCTCGGTGACGATCGCCGCCGGGACGGCCAGCGCGGCCACTGCCCCGCCCGGCACGTGCGCGTAGGGCTCCATCATCGCGGTCCCGTTCAGCTTGAGCTGGCGCTGCGCAAGGGCCTTGCCGTCGATCTCGACGGTGTCCCCGCCGATCCCCAGGACCCGCGCGAAGTGGCCGTCGCGCGTGCGCACCACCTCGCCGCGATACGGGACGCGGGTCAGGAACGAAAAGCGCTCCGCCAGGACCACGTCGCCGGGCTGCAGCCGCTCGGACATCTCCTCGCCGCGCACCACGTGTACCGCCACGAATGGCACGGCCAGCGCGAGGAGCAGCAATCCGCCGAGAAGCAGCCTGCGCCGGCTCACGAAGCGGATTTCACGGGGAGCACGGGAAAGCAGTCCAGCTCGAGCCCGCTGCGCTGGCCCGCCATCAGCTGGTGATGGCCCGCGCAGGCCACCATCAGCGCGTTGTCGGTGCACAGGCCGGGCCGTGGATAGCGGAGCGCCAGGCCGCGCCGCTCACAATCCTCCTGCATGCGCTCGCGCAAGCGCCCGTTGCACGCCACCCCGCCGGCCATCAGGACGGTGCGCACGCCCATCCGCGCGGCCGCCCGCATGGTTTTGCCCACCAGCACGTCCACCACGGCGTCCTGGAAGGAGGCGCAGACGTCCTCCACGCGCGCGTCCGGCGACTTCTTGCGGAAGTTGCGCACGGCCGTCTTCAGCCCGCTGAACGAAAACTCCAGCGAATCCTCGCCCATCCAGGCTCGCGGGAAGGCGATGGCGTGGGGATCGCCGTCGCGGGCCAGGCGATCGACCACGGGACCGCCCGGGTAGCCCAGGCCGAGCAGGCGGGCCACCTTGTCGAACGCTTCGCCGGCCGCGTCGTCGCGCGTTTCCCCAAGGTGCTGATACATTCCGTGCGAGGGCATGTGGAGGATGATGGTGTGGCCGCCGCTGACCAGCAGGCATACCAGCGGAAACGTGATGTCGTCGTGCTGGAGGAAGTTGGCGTAGACGTGCGCCTCCAGGTGGTTGACGCCAATCAGCGGGACCTCGAGCAGCCCGGCCACCACCTTCGCGCTCGCCACGCCCACCAGCAGCGCGCCGACCAGGCCGGGGCCGTTGCTGACCGCGACGCCGTTCACGTCGGGCCAGTCGAGCCCGCCCTTGCGCAGGGTTTCGTCCAGGACCGGGTTCACCAGCTCCAGGTGCTTGCGGAAGGCGATTTCCGGCACGACGCCGCCGTATGCGCGGTGCATGTCCGCCTGGGAGGCCACGACGCTTGACACGACCTCGCGCCCGTCGCGCAGCAGCGCCGCCGCGGTTTCGTCGCACGAAGTCTCAATTCCGAGAACGACCATGCGGAGTGCTTTCTCGCGAAGCGGTGTGCTGGCCTGCAGAGTCAAACGGCAGGAGAACGGCGGCGCCTGAATGAACCGCCCTGGGCCACGGGTCTGATCCACACGGAGGCCGAAGAGTCGCGAATGAAAA
>VGFD01000439.1 GCA_016868975.1 Armatimonadota bacterium
CCGGTCGGCGTGCCGGATGGTGCTCAAGCGGTGCGCGATCACGATGCGCGTCGTGCTCAGCTCCTCCATGCTGCGCGAGACGATGGCCTGGGTCTCGTTGTCGAGCGCACTGGTCGCCTCGTCGAACAGGAAGATGCGAGGCCGCGAGACGATGGCCCGGGCGATGAGCAGCCGCTGGGCCTGACCGCCGCTGAAGGTCGCGTCGCTGACGACCGTGTTCATGCCCATGGGCATGGCCTCGATATCCTTGTCCAGGCCCACCATGCGCGCCGCCGTCCAGGCATCGTCGAGGGTCAACGGCCGAGCACCGACGATGTTGTAGAACACGGTCTGCTTCATGATGCGATCGTTCTGCAGCACCACGCCAGTCTGCTGCCGTACGGCCTGGAGATCCAGCGTGCGGAGATCCTTCCCGTCGTAGAAAACCGAGCCGCCCGTCGGAACGTCAAAGCCGAGCAGCAGGTTGAGCGTGGTGCTCTTGCCGGCGCCGGTGGGTCCGACGAAGGCGACAAACTGGCCCGGCTCGATTCGGAAGGAGACGTCGTCGAGGATCAGCGGGTCGCCCTCCTTGTAGCGGAAGCTGACGTGCACCATCTCGATGCGTCCGGTGAGATCGCCGGGGTCGGTCTTGGACTCGTCGACCTCCGGGGGGATTTCCAGGATCGGGCGGCTGCGTTCCACCAGGGGAAGCGACTCGACGATCTGGATGCCGCCGTCCACGATCCCCTCAACCCCGTGGGCGCATTGCCCGAACGCGGCAAGAAAGGCGAGCAGGCCACCGGTGGTCATTGAAAATCCCGCGCCCACCAGCGAGAAGAAAATCAGCGTGCAGAACACCGGGAAAGCCGTCGACACCGTGGTCTGCACTGCGGTGAGCAGCCCGGCCCGGTATTGCAGGGCCATCTGCTGGGAGAAACCCTCCGCCCAATACGCCAGGAAGTTCGACTCCGCGCCAGCCACGCGGATCTTGGCGAGGGCCGAGAGGATCTGGAACAAGACGCCGCTCACCTCGCCGGACTTGTCGGCGACCTGGCGCTGGTAGACCAGTTGCCGCGCGCTCAGCCACCAGCTGAAAGCGATGTTGGCGGACAGGAGAACGCAGGCCACCAGCGCCAGGGGAACGCTGTAACGGAAGAGCAGCGCCAGGCTGAACACCGAGAAGACGCTGCTCAACAGGCGGTTGAGCGCTCCTCCGGTGACCAGCCTGGAAATCTCCGTGATGCCCATGGAGCGCGACGCCAGATCGCCAATCGAGTACTGGCGGTAGAACGGCATGGGCAGGGTCATGAGACGATCGAACATGGCGCCGGCGATGCGGGCGTCGAAGCGTCCGCCGAAACGCAGGAGCGCGACCCCGCGCGCCACCGTGAACATCGTGGTCGCAAAGATCACCACCATCAGTCCCTGGATGACGGTGGCGAGGTGGCTCACCTCGCCGACAGGCAGGATGTGGTTGTAGATTACTTCGGTGGCCACGGGCACCGCCAGCGCGAGCAGCGCCATGAGCGCGCACACTACCAGCAGGGACAGGAGATCGCCGCCAGCGTCAGCCACCGACAGCCTCAGCACCTCCAGGATGGTGACCGGGCGATTGGGCAGCTGCAAGTAGAACATGCCGGCCTTTGGGGCCAGCTCGTCTGCCACGCGCGCATCCACGGGCCGCGCTTTCCCGGTCGCGGTATCCATCAACTCATAGCGGCCCGGCCGGATCGGCAGCAGCGCGACCGGATGCAACCCGTCTTTCAGCCATCCGACGAGCGGGCCGGCATCCTGGCGCCACCAGCCGTGCTCCAGATCCACCCGGCGCACGCGGAGGCGGGACACGCGGGCAATCTCGGTGAGCGGATCCCGCGTGGGATTGGGACGGGCCGCCCGAACCTCGCGTCCCAGTCGGCCTCCCACCAGCTTGCAGGCGGCAAGCAGCGGATCCTCGCTCTCCTTGTCCGCCTCCGTCGGCGGGCCGCTCTGCAGCGCGACTGAGAGCTCCTGCCACGCTTTCCGCTGCAGGGCGTCGCTCCGCGCCGGCCAGGTCTGGATGCGCTGCAGATCGAGCGCCTCGTCCGACTGGCGACGCGAGACCAGCAGTCCGCCCATGGCCGTGGAAATGGCCTTCACGGCCGTCCAGGCGTCGTCTTGCGGGACGAAGATCTCGGTGGGAGTGACCTCCAGCGTGGCATCCGCGTCAACCTGAATCCATGCGCCAGGGCCCACCGGCAGCGCTGCGGCGCTGGCATCCCAGGTCGGGCCCTTGCCGAACAGCCGGGACTGGCCCTTGCGATGCTTGATCCAGACCGTGCGACGGCCCCCGCGCAGCGCCTCGTTGCGAGCCGCCTCGACGACTCCGTCGGAAGGGAGCGTGCGCGAAAGGACGGGAGGGGCGTCGGGGTGCGCGGCCTCGGACAGGGTTCGCACCCAACCCTCCAGGAGCGGCGCGACGAGCGCCGGCTGGCTTCGCGCGAGCGTCTGGAGCGCCGCCAGGGGAAGCGCCTCGACGCGGCACTCCGCGCTGGCGACCGCGGACACCGTGTAGGTGACTCCGTCCGCCGTCGCGTCCGAAATGTGGAGGGCAAGCTCGCCCGTCTCCAGGCTGAAGAGAAAGCTGCGACGGCCGCGGCCCTCGTCATTGCCCTGCGGCTGCAGGCACAGCGAGAGGGTGCCGGCCGCGATGCGCCAGGCGGCGGTCTCGGGCACGGCCGGCCGGGCCGTGCCGTCAAGCGGCACCGTGCTTCCGCTGGACGCGAACAATTGGGCGACCACGTCGTTATCCGCCAAAATATTGTCAGTCACTCTTAATCAAGTCCTGGTAAGGTCCGGGAATCGCCACCAGCTGCTCGTGCGTTCCTCGCTGCACGACCTTGCCGCTCTCGAGCACCAGGATCTCGTCGCAATCGCGCACCGTGCTCAGGCGATGCGCGATGACCACGCAGCTGCAACCGCGCCGCCGGAGCGCCCGCACGACTTCCATCTCGGTGCGCGTGTCGAGCGCGCTGGTCGCCTCGTCCAGCACCAGGATGGTAGGCTCCAGGGCGAGCGCCCGGGCGATTTCCATGCGCTGGCGCTGGCCGCCGCTGAGATTCGTGCCGCCCTCGTCGATGACGCCGTCGTAACCGCCCGGACGCCCCGCGATCAGCTCGTGGATGTCGGCGTCGCGCGCCGCTTCCACCAGCCGCGTGCGGGGGATGCTGTCGTCCCACATGCTGAGGTTCTGCGCGACGCTGCCGCGAAAGAGCCGGGTTTCCTGATCGACCAGGGCCAGGGAGCTCGCCAGCGTGGCGCGCGGCCACTCGGACCGCGGCCGGCCATCCACCAGAATCTCTCCGGACCAGGGCTGAAACAACCCGCAGATCAGCTTTCCCACGGTGCTCTTGGCGCTTCCCGTGGCGCCCACGAGCGCGATCTGCTTGCCGGGTTCGAGGACGAACGACACGCCGGATACGGCCGGCGGCAGGTTGGGGTCGTAGCCGAAGGTCACGTCGCGCAGCTCCAGCCGACCGTCGAGCTTGACGAATCGATCTGCCTCCAGGCTACGCGGCGCGAGTTCCGTATCGACTCCATTTTGCATGACATCGTCGAGGCGCAGCATTTCCGCAACGGTGGTCTGCAGTTGCTGCCCCAGGCGGACGAACTGCGAGATGGGGTCGGCAAAGGACGAGGCCAGCGCGGTGAAGGCCACCAGGCTCCCGACCGACATCTGCCCCTCCATGACCCGCTTTCCGCCAATGAACAGGATGGTCACCGTGGTCAGCGAGGACACTGCCTGCGGCATCGCGGTCAGCAGCATGGTCGAGTAGTTCAGTCGCTGGCGGGTGTTGATCAGGCCGGCCTCGATCGCGGACCAGCGCGCGAAGAATTCATTCTCGGAAGCGCTGGCGCGGATCGAGGCGACCGCCACGAGGCCCGCGTACGCCATTTCCATCAGCTTGGACTTTCCTCCGATCAAGCGCTGGTTTTGCACCACGCGCGCCCGGTTCGCCGCGCGCAGCGCGAGGAAGTTGAAGCCGGCGAACATCACGGTGATAACGGTCAGCTTCGCGTCGTACATCCACATCATGATGAGGACGAAAAACCCGGTAATCGAGCTGATCAGCGCGACCGCGACGCGGCTGGCGAGCATCTCGGCCACGTCCACGTTAAGCTCGACGCGACCGCAGATATCCCCGATGTCGCGCTGCGAGTAGAACGCCATGGGCAGGCGCAGCAACTTGTTGAAAAACGACGCGGTGCTCTCCACCGCAACGCCCACGAAGAGCCGCTCCAGGGTGAGGTTGCGGAGCTGCATCAGCAGCGCCTGTATGGTGCCGGTGACGAGAAGTCCGCCGAGGATGGGGAGCAGCCAGTGGGGGCTGCGCGCCAACAGATGGTCGATGAACACCTGGCTGAAGACCGGAATGGCGAGTTGCGGCACGACCAGGGCGAGACTCGCCAGAATCGCATAGACTACGCCGGGGCGAAAGCCGGCCAGGCGCGTGTGCAGCGCCCGGTACACGGACGGCGCCACGCCCCCCCGCTGGAATGATGGTCCCGGCTCCAGGCGGATGGCCTGTCCGGAGTAGGTCTCATTGAAGGTGGCGTGGGGGATGCGACCGGGACCAACGGCCGGGTCGTTCACCAGGATTCTGTGGCGCAGCACGCCTTCGATCACGACGAAGTGCCGGTCCGCCATGACGGCCAGGAACGGCGGCTGGAGCTTGTCCAGGCCTTCTGGCGCAACGTCGAGCAGCTCGGCCGTCATGCCGTAGCTCTGCGCGGCGGCGAGGACGCGATCGGGATGGCTGCCATCCCGCGAAACCCCGCAGGCGGTGCGCAATTCCTCGGCGGGAACGAAGCGGCCGTAGTATCCCAGGACGAGCCCCAGCGCGACGGCGCCCGCTTCCATGGGATCCATCTGGAGAATGGTCGCGGTGCGAGCCCGACGCATTCTCATGG
>VGFD01000440.1 GCA_016868975.1 Armatimonadota bacterium
ACCGCAGGCGTACTTTCGGGTACGTTGAGGAGCGCAGTCGCGGAGGACCAAGAGGTCGGCCCAGAGTGGCGTCCGCAGTAGTGCGGTGATTGTCAACACCCCCTAGCCTGGCGTCCCGGACGGGCGTTCATACCGCCCGCTCGTAGAGCGTCTCGTCGCTGTCGATGTAGGTGTACCAAGCGGCGTTCGCGTTGCGCTCCACCAGGCCCGCGTTGTTGATCACCTCGTGCACCACGTCCCAGTAGCCGGGCCAGGCCACGTCGAGGTGGTAGTGCCCGCTGTGGGTGAAGATCTCGGCGGCCTTCTGGGTGACCGGCATGCGGATGACGTCGGTCCAGAAAATCTCTTGCGCGTCGCCGTCGTTGCTGATGCGCATGCCTTCGTGGTAGATCTCGACGACCATCCCCCGGTAACGCTTCCAGTTGGTGTAGGGATGGGCCACGGCGTAGGCGGTCAGCCACGCGCCCACCAGGGGATGGGGGAGCGGCACGTTGGTCAGCCAGGCCGGAAAGGACACCGCGAAGAAAAACAGCCCGAACACGCCGATGGCCGCCGTCTCCAGGATCCGGTAATAGTCCCGCTTGTCCACGAACTGCAGGCGGCGGCGCAGGGTCACCAGGGCGTGCGCGTGATTGGGCCGCGCGATGGCCGGATCAAGGGGGATGCGCAGTTCGAGCAGCGCGCGCTTCATCGCGGCCACCGTCTGAAAGCGGTCGGCCGGGTCGATTTCCACCGCGTCCATCACCAGGTCGCTGAGTCCGCTGGGGATGTCCGGGTACAGGTCGTTGGGCGCCTCGAACTTCCAGGGCTGGCCCTCGGCGGGATCGTGACCGCTCAGCATGTAGTGGAGGACCGCGCCGGCGCAGTAGATGTCCGAGCGCTCGTCGGTCTGGGCGCGCCCGTAGTGCTCCGGGGACGCGAAGCCGGGCGTGCCCAGGGGCACCGTGTCGCGCTGGGCGCCCACCCGATAGCGGCGGGCCGCGCCGAAATCGATGAGCCGCATGGTCTGGTCGCGGCGCAACAGGATGTTGCTGGGCTTGAGATCGCGATAAATGACCTTCTTCGAGTGCAGGTAGTCCAGCACGTCGAGGATCTGCAGCCCGATGGCCACCGCCTCGCCCACCGGGAGGCGGCCTCGGTCCTGGAGGCGCATCTCCAGGGTTTCGCCGGGCACGAACTCCTCGACGAGGTAGTGGCCGCCGTTTTCCTCAAATGAGTCGAGCGCGCGGGGCAGGGCGGGGTGCTGCAGCTCCCGCAGAAGCGCGTACTCGTTGGCGAACTGCTTGAGGTCCTCTTCCTTCTCGGCCTCGTTGTCGGAGACGAAAAGCTCTTTGATGGCCACCATGCCGGCGCCTTCCAGCGGATTGCCCAGGTAGATCTGGCTCATGCCGCCGGTCGCCACCAAGCGGTCCACTCGATACTTGCCGCGCAAAACGGTGCCGGGAGCAAGTGGGATCAAGTCGCAATCACCCGCCGTCGTTGATTCCAAGGGACTTCGCGGGCGGGCCCCGCGGATCCCTGGGACACATGACCCCTCTGGAGCGTCCGCAGGATCTTTACCCGCGCCTCCAGGGCGCCGGGGGCACTTCTACCTCTACCCGCGGGTCCCGTGGCGCCGTCGCGGCAGCGGCAAACGTTGCATCTCGTGCAGCACCCGCTGGATGGTCGCGGCCGGCAGGCGCAGCCCGACGCCGATCTCCTGCGCGCGGGCGCGGTGGCGCGCGGCCGGGCGGCCGGCATCCTGGGCCAGCTCCACGGCCATGCGCAGCGCCTCCTCGCGCTCCTTTTCGGTGAACACCTCGGCAAGCGTGGCGCAGGCGCTCAAGCAGGTGTCGCGCGCCTTCAGGCGATCCACCTGGATCCACTGCAAGGGAATCTCGCTGTACTCCAACAGGCGGTACAGGCCGGCTTCCAGGGCCTCGGCCAGCGGCGCCCCGCCGCGCGGGGGGCTCAGCACGTGCACCGCGCCGGCGCTGAGCGCCTCGATCAGGTGCCGATCGGACGCGCGCGACGGGAAGCGCTCAGTCTGGCGGAGCAGGTCGTCGACCATCTGGTCGACCTCCGCCGCCCCGTGCGCAAACTCGGAGTGCCCGACGAAGCGCGCGTACCCCTCGGACTGCGCGAACAGCATGAGGCTCTTCATGCGCACCGCGGTGATGGGATGGGTGCCGTCGAACACGTTGATGGCGGCTCGGTCGAGGGCGTCAATCTCATCGAGCTGGCGGAGCAGCGCGGCGGCGTCGTAATTGATGAACTTGCTGGACAGCCCGCCGGTCAGCTCCTTCATGTGGCTGGTGAGGGACGCCGCCAGATCGCGGCTGCACAGCAGCCCCACGCGATCGGCGGAGAGCTCCTGGAGGCGCGCCAGGCGGCGGCACCTCGCGAGAAACGACCCGTCGAGGACGTCGAGCGCCTCGTTGGCCCACTCCAACTCACGTTTTTCGTGCTTTTCCAGGACCCGCCCGGCGAGATCGGCCTCCAGGTCGCGCAGGTCGTAGAACAGGTCCTCGGTCATGAGGAATTTGTTGTGCACGTGATCGAGCATGGCGTGCCCGATCTCGTGTCCCAGCAGGTCGAGGAGCTCCAGGTCTTCCAGGGTGTTGATGTATTCCGGCGCCACGCACACGCTGAAAATCCCCCGCTCGCGATCGTAGGAGCAGAACGCGTCGGGGACGTCGGTGCGGTAGATGTAGAATTCCACCGGCCGATCGATGCGCAGGTGGGACATCGCGCGGTGCGCCATCTCGTACAGTTTGGGCGCGATGGCGGCGCTCAGGCGGACGCCCTCGGCGAGAAAGTACTGGCGCTCGCCGGGCGGGGTGTCGGCGTCCTCGAATCCGGCGATGCGCGAGGCGGCCCGGGTGAACCGCTCGATGCGCTCGCCGTAGGCGGCCTCCATGTCCGCGCGCAGCCGCGTCTCGCTGGCCAGCCGCAGCGAGGCAATGGGCGCGGCGATTTCCGTGACGTTGCTCTGGGGTGCGTTCATGGCCGCCAGCAATTCGCCCGCGAGGCTGGGCGGCCCTTTCCCGCGGGCGCCCCCATTGTGCGGCGTCCGCTGATTGACACCCGGTACCGTGTTCGGCCCGGACACGCGCCGGGCGCGTGTGTCTCAAGGGTGTGTCTCAAGGATGGGTAGGTCACGGGCGGACGGTTCATGGAAAAAATGAAGCGGCGCCCACGGGCGCCGCAGAGACTAGAAGGTGAGTGCGGATGCTCTCGCGCGGGCCGGTCCCAGACGGCCGTCCGGGATTCAGTCGAGCGAGAGTTGGAGACCCCGGCGGCTTGCGCCGCCGAGATTCCCGGGAGACGCGGGACGTCCCCCGGCGGGGAGCTCAGGAGACGCCGGGAAGCGTCGCCTGAATTTGAGGCGCGAATGCGCCTCACTTCACTAAAGAAGTAAAAGAAGTAGGGGGGGTGCCGAAGCACCCCCTGAAGACTAGCCGACCAGGGTCAGCTTGACGTCGACTTCCTGGGCCACGCCGGCGGTGCTGCCGGTGCCCTTGAACGCGATCTCGGCGCCGCTGGGCATCTGGGTCGCGGTCACGGTGTAGTCCTTGGAGATCTCGAGGCCGCCGAGGCTGCCGCGGACGGTCATTTGGGCTTCTTCCTGCGCGCCGCTGGCGAGGGCCTGGGCGTCGAACAGGGTGTCGGCCTTGTATTCCTGGCCGCCGATGGTGCCTTCGGCGTGAATGCCGCGGAGGTTGTCGTCGCCGTTCGGCCCTTTGATGGTGGAATAGCGGACGTTCTGCTCCACGTCGCCGAGCTTGCCGCTGATGAGCAGCGACTCGGTGGCAAGCTCGAGGCCGAGGGTCAGGCTGGTCGGGTTGTTGCCGATCTGGCCGGTGAAGTTGGCGCTCTGGGTCGCCTCGTCAAGGGTGAAGCTGTCGCTGAGCGGCTGGCCGGCGACGTCGCCGGTCACGGTCAGCGGGTTGGACTCGTCCTTGAGGTCGAGCGAGTAGGAAGCGTTCATCAGCTTATCGGCCGACTTGGAGGCCATGTCGACGGTGACCAGCGGCACGGCGCCGCCGGGGGCCGACATCACGGCGAACATGATGCCGGCGACGAGACCTATCTGCAGGGCGGGCTCGTTCACGGGGAGCAGCGCCGCCTTCAGCGGGCTGTCAATCTTGCTGAAATCCAGGGCGTCCGTGGGCGGCTGCGGGGGCTGCGGGCAGACCGCGGGGACCGGCTGCTCGGTGCGTACCGGCGCCATCTGGCAGAGGACAGGGGAAATGGTGCTCATCATCGGAAGGGGAAGCCTCCTTTTTGTATATCCGTTTTGCATATCCAGACAGGTAGGGCAGAGGGTCACAACCGCACGCCTTGCACCGCCCCTGATGATGAGGATGAGCGTGCACGCGTCGCCGACCGAGCGCATTGTAGCCAACGGGAGCGTGAAGGTTGTTGCCAAAGTGTTAACGTGTCCGCCAGCCGCTTCTCCGCCGCGCGACTCGCGGCCCACCCCGCACCATCCACCCGTCCCGCCTCCGACCCCGTGGAAGATTGCCCAGGCCAGCAATTTCGTGACACCCCACAAGGTGGGTGTCAGGGTTTCTGGTCGGCCGAATCCTTCACCGAAAGCCCCTAGAACCGGTCGCGGCTCCACAAGAAATTTTCCGCCGGGTAAGGAAAATCTTCCGGCCGCAGGCCGGACCCCAGCGGATGCAGCATCATCAGCGGAGAATCGCGCCGCACCAGCACGCGGACTTCCCCGTCCGGGGAGCGCAGCGGCACCTGGCTTTCCACCCGCAATATCTCCTCGCTGCGCGACAGGGAAATTGCGTAGCGCAGCATCCAGTTTTGGAATTGGTACGATTCGGCGGGGCTTTCCATGATCTGCACGCGGTCTTTTTTTAATCGCACCGTGATATAGCTCTTGGGCTGTCCCTCCACCATGCACATGAAGGTGCGCAACT